>NZ_RZOS01000026.1:0-29056 GCF_004022605.1 Mesorhizobium sp. M4B.F.Ca.ET.089.01.1.1 | reverse complement strand
CGCACGGTGCCCGCGGGCGCCGTGATCTGCCGCATTGGCGAGCCTGGTGATCAGATGTTCTTCGTCGCGGAGGGACGCGTCAGCGTCGCGACGCCGAGCCCGGTGGAGCTTGGCCCTGGCGCCTTCTTCGGTGAGATGGCGCTGATCAGCGGCGAACCGCGTATGGCAACCGTCAGCGCCGCAACGGCGGTCTCGCTCCTGTCGCTGCACTCGGCGGATTTCCAGATGCTTTGCAGCAGCAGCCCGGAGATCGCGGAGATCATCCGCAAGACCGCGCTCGAGCGGCGCGGCGCGGCACCGATGGCTTGACCGCACCAGGTGTGCAGTCCCGGACTGTTTCATCGATCCTGAGTCCTCACGAAGAGGATGCGACGGGGAGGTTGCCAATTGCCTGCCGATGCAGATCCTTGCCGCGACACGCAGTATTGGCTTCAACGTGGGAGCAGCAGGGAGGAGACCTTGACGCGAGGCGCGAAAAAGCATCGCAAATACGGCTGATTGGTTATGACGTATGTATTCTCGCAGATGTGGTATTGGCCGTCCGGGGATTCCTGGACGCGCTCCCGCGGTATGGTAAAGCCATGCGGCAGGTAGGTGTACCCGCCGTCGGTCCTTGACTGAACCGAGGACTGAGGTATGGCGCGGCAATCATGACCACCGCAGCACTTGAATTTCGTCAGCGGGTCAATCTTGTCTTCGTACCAGTCATGCGCGTTGGCGCCCGTCGTGGCGGCGATGCATATTGCCGAGAAGATGAGCCGTCGCATGGCGTTCCTCACGCATTCGGCGGGCGCTGCTCGCTCGCGCGTCCATGTGCAGGTGACGCTTCACTGAAAATAGCATGCCCCCGCCGGTCGTCCACTCACGACGCCTGCCCGTAGCGGAGCAGTTTGAAGCAATCGCCGCTGCCCGACTTCGTCTGCGCCAGCAGCGGCTTCGATCGCTCGATCCATTCCTGCTGCGACCTTGCATCGGCCTCGATGGCCTCGACCGGGGCAAGGGCGACGAAGCCCTTGCCCTTGCTGAACAGCCAGCAGGCGCGGGCGAGAAATCGCCTGCTGCGCTGGCGCAGCAGGTCGGCATCGTAGAGGATGTCGAGCATCTCATGCTTGATCTTGCTCTCCTTGTCGGGATTGGCCACGGCAGCCTCGATCGCCTCGCCGCCGATAGCATCCTGCAGATCCTTGTAGTCCAGGGCGAGCTGGGTGGTGGCGTATTTGATCTCGTTCTCGTCGCGCACGATGTTGAACCAAAGCGTCGGATCGAGCTCGTTGACGACGAACGACGTCTCGAAGTCGCGCGACAGGTTCAGGATGTCGAAGTCGCGGACATCGACGTCGCGCTCGACGAGCTGGATCTTGGCGACCTGCTTGCCAAGCTCGGGTCCTTCGGCGCTGATCGCGGCGTTCTTGCCGCCGAGCTCGGGACTGACATAGGCGCCGCCTTCATCCAGCACCTCGTCGAATTCGCCAAGCGTTTCGACGACGGGCGCGCCACGCGCAAGGCGCGCCGCCAATTTTGCCATGACCTGCTGCAGTTCCGTCTCGCGTCTGCGCTGGTCCTGATAATTCTGCTGGAAGAAGAAGATGAACAGCGACACGCCGATGCCGATCAGGATCACGCCCAGCTGCGAAAAGATGTTGCGGTAATATTCCAGCAGCTTTTCACGATGGCGCACGTCGTCGCGCACGCTGTGCGCCACGCGCAGATTGACGATCAGCGACAGGATCAGCAGCCCGGCGCCAACCAGGATGAGGCCGCCGATGAGAAGGTAGCCATGGCCTGCGCTGAAATCCATTGGCTTGCCCCGAAAGCCCAGCCTGCGCAGATTAATACCATTTCGCTCAAATACCTATGGGCAGGGCAGCTTCGTCGCCCGACTTGTACCGCCTACGCCTGTTTGCGCCTGCCCGTTCGCTTCTTCGCGGGCGACCTGGCCGCGGGGCTGGCTGCCTCGACAGCTTGCATGGCAAGCCTGGCCTGCCTCAAGCGTTCGGTCTTTCGCTCGCGTTCGGCCGCTTCACCATCGATGATCTGGCGGGCCGCCCTGGTCGTGGCGTCCTGCTTCGTTTCGATGGCAGTCGGCTTCGGCTTGAATATTCCTTCGGGTACCGGCTGTTGTCGCATATGACGGTCTCCAATGATGAAAAGAAAAAAGGCCGGGCGAAACCCGGCCTCTCCTATGCGCCTCGATGATCGGTGCCAGTACATCCGTGGTCAACGACCAGAAGCGCAATCTCCTTACGCAGCCTGAAGGTTCTCCGCCGAACTCTTGCCGTTGCGGTTGTCCTTCACGATTTCGAAGCTGACCTTCTGTCCCTCGACGAGGGACCGCATGCCGGCGCGCTCGACGGCCGAGATGTGCACGAAAACATCGGGCTGGCCGTTGCCGACCTCGATGAAGCCAAAACCCTTGGTGGCATTGAAGAACTTCACGGTTCCAGTATTCACGACGATATCCTTTCAATCATCCATAGATAAACTGCTCGCCGCACAGCCTGCGCGGCAAACGATTTCAGATCGATTTTGAGAGGAAGATCGCCGAGAGCGCGGATTGCGCCAGAACAAGGTTCAACAAGCAAGATCGATACTTGCAACATAGAGCGTTGTGGGTCCGCGAACAAGGCGTAGTGTGAAAATAATTCTTTTTCTCAAAAAGATAGGCCGGTTTCGGTTTGGCTATTTTCATTCGCCTGGAGTGACTCGGCCACCATGGGCCAGGGGTCGGAGACACCAGCCAGGCTGTCAATCTACCCCAAGCTCGGAAGATGCCCGCAGGGCGGAGAGAGGCGCGAAGGATCGCGGCGATCGACCAACAGCAGCGACAGGCAGTTGACCCGGCCGGCCATACGCTCGATAGCTGCGCGCGAACCGCTACCGAGCAACTCCCCGATGACGACAGACGCCAAATTCAACGACATGAACGCAAGCGATCAGCGCGCCGCCGATCCCGCCTGGCAGGACGATGTCCGCGCCGGCGTGCGCCATGTGCGCGATCTCGCCGCGCTGCCGCTGTCGCCCGCCGAGCGCGCGGCCGCGCAGGAAGCCGCGGTGAACCACAAGGTGCGCATCCCAAAACCCTATCTCGACCTGATCGACTGGAACGACCCAGGCGACCCGATCCGCGCGCAGGTGATCCCGTCGCCGGACGAACTGGTCGAGGCGGAAGGCGAGCTCGACGATCCGATCGCCGACCATGCCTACAGCCCGGTGCCGCGGCTGACGCATCGCCATGCCGACCGGGTGCTTTTGTTCCCGACCTATCAATGCGCGGTCTATTGCCGCTTCTGCTTCCGCAAGGAGTCGCTGACCGCGATCGGCCGCGGCTACACCCGAGAAGCGCTCGAAGAGGCGTTCGCCTACATTGCCGATCACCCTGAGATCCGCGAGGTGATCCTGACCGGCGGCGACCCGCTGTCGCTGCCCGACAAGGCGCTTGGCGAAATCCGCGCCCGCATCGAGGCGATCCCGCATGTGCGGCTGTTGCGCATCCACACCCGCGTGCCTGTCGCGCTGCCCTCGCGCATCACCGCCGGGCTGGTCGGGGCGCTGGACGGCAGGCTGATGGTGACGGTGGTGACGCACTTCAACCACCCGCGCGAGATCACCGACGCCACCGAAGCCGCTTGCCGCCGGCTTAGGCAGGCCGGCTTCGTGCTGCTCAACCAGAGCGTCCTGCTCAAAGGCGTCAACGACAGTGTCGAGGTGCTGGAGGAGCTCTGCCGCGAGCTGATGTACCGGCTCGGCGTCAAGCCCTACTACCTCCACCACGGTGACCTCGCGCGCGGCATGGCGCATCGCCGCACGACCATCGCCGAAGGCCAGGCGCTGGTGAGCGCGCTGCGAGCGCGCCTCTCCGGCATCTGCAACCCGACCTATGTCATCGACCTGCCCGAAGGCGGCGGCAAGGTGCCGCTGGGACCGAGCCACATCGAGGGGTGTGACGGGGAGACCTGGCGCATCCGCGGACACGATGGGAAGGCGACGGCGTACAGGGAGGTGGTGAGGGAGTAAGTTCGCTGGAAGCGCTTGCCTCTGGCTCCTCCGTTGGAACCAGCCTTACGGCTCCGCATTTTATGAGCGGGGGCTGAAGGAAGCGTGGCGTGAAACCTCTGTTGGGAATTCTGGGCGGCTTCGTGCTGACCCTCACGATCTTCGCCAGTGGACTGGCCTTCGCCACCTGGCTGCTGGCCGCCAAACCGGTAGGCGTGGTCGCGCCGAGCCAAAGCGTGGCCGAGCTCTGGACCAGAAACGCCGAGCGGGTCGGCGCGGCCAAGCAGGCTCTCGAGCGCGTTCCCGCCCGCCCGGTTCCGGCCGACCCCAAGCCCGCCGATGCCGCAAAGCCCGAGATCGGGCCCGAGGTGACCGCCTCGATCGAGCCGCCGGCGGACGACGGTCAAGCTCCTGGCGAGGCGCCGGCCGCAGCCGCGGAAGGCGCGGAGGCCACGATGGACTTGCCGGCCTCCCATGTCGAATGGTGCGAAAGCCGCTACCGCTCCTATCGCCTCGACGACAATAGCTACAGGTCCTACAGCGGCGAGCAGCGCCCCTGCATCTCGCCCTATCTCGATGCCGGCGCCGCCGACCAGGGTTACGTCAAGGTGCGGGACACTCCCATGAAGGCCGCCGCGATGGATGGCTTCGCCACCACCTACCAGGGCTGGCCGGGCGACGACACGTCGGGCGAGGGCGCGTCAGCCGGGGTTTCCGCCGACCATATCGACTATTGCTTCAGCCGCTACCGCTCCTACCGCCCGGAAGACAACAGCTACCAGCCCTACGACGGCGGCCCGCGCCAGCAGTGCGAGTAAGCGCCCCGCTAATCCAGCACCCTCTCGTCGATCTCGTCGATGCTTCTCGTCCCGGTCAGCGCCATGGTGACGGATAGCTCCTTGCGCAGGATCTCGATGGCCGTCGCCACACCGGCCTCGCCGCCGGCGCCGAGGCCGTAGATATAGGCCCGTCCGACCAGGCAGCCGCTGGCGCCGCGGGCGAGGGCCCGCATCACGTCCTGGCCCGAGCGCACGCCGCCATCGAACAGCACCTCGGTTTCTGAGCCGACAGCCTCGACGATCCGCGGCAGCTTGGAGATCGTCGACGGCGCGCCGTCCAACTGGCGGCCGCCATGGTTGGACACCACGATGGCGCTTGCGCCGGCCTTGCTGGCGGTGCGTGCGTCCTCGGCGTCGAGGATGCCCTTGATGATGAGCTTGCCCGGCCAGATGCTCCGGATCCATTCGACGTCGCTCCAGTTGAGCGTCGCGTCGAACTGGTGCGACACCCAGTCGGCCAGTTCCTTGACGCCCCGCTCGCCTTTCACATGGCCGGCGAGATTGCCGAAGGTCCAGCGCCTGGCGCTGAGCATGCGCCAGGCCCAGCCCGGCCTTGCCGCCATGTCGAGGATGTTGCGCAGTTTCAGCGACGGCGGCACCGCAAGCCCGTTCCTGATGTCGGCGTGGCGTTGGCCCAGCACCTGCAGGTCGACGGTGAGCACCAGCGCGCCGCAGCGGGCGGCGATGGCGCGCTCGACCAGCGAGCGCACGAAGCCGCGATCCTTCATCACATAGAGCTGGAACCAGAATGGTTTTGCGACCGCCTCGGCGACGTCTTCGATCGAGCAGATCGACATCGTGCCGAGCGTATAAGGCACGCCGGCGGTCTGCGCGGCGCGGCAGGCGAGGATTTCGCCATCGGCCCACTGCATGCCGCCTAAGCCGATCGGCGCCAGCGCGATCGGCAGCGCGGCTTTTTCGCCCAACATCGTCGTCGCGGTGTCACGTTGCGCGACATCGACCAGCACCCGTTGGCGGAAGGTGAGCCGCTCGAGATCGGCGCGGTTGGCGCGCAGCGTCTGCTCGGAATAGGCGCCGGCCTCGACATAGTCGAAAAAGGCCTTTGGCACGCGCCGGCGGGCAGCCTGCCTGAGGTCCTCGATGCAGGTCATGCCCTTGAGCGGCGCCGCCGCGGGTGACGCCCTGGCCCGGTCGCGAACCACTGCTGCTTCACTCGATTGTTGGAGTTCGGGTACTGCGGTGATCAGCCTGTCCATCGTCGTCTCCCAACGAATATTAGCCACTGCTGATAGTGCGGGCCCATTGAATGCGCCGTCGCCGGCGATGTAAACTCACTAGCGAGTATACATTCGAGCGCTCCCAGCCCCGTGCCCCGATCGTCCGACCAGACCAGACCAGCGATACTGCAGGCGGCCTACAAGCTGTTTCGCCGCCGCGGGTTCTTCCGCGTCGGCATGGACGAGATCGCGGTCGCCGCCGGCGTCACCAAGAAGACGCTCTACTACCATTTCGACAGCAAGGACGCGCTGCTGACGGCGGTGCTCGCCTCGCAGCACGAGCGCGCCTTCGCCGAGTTCCAGACCTACGGCATCGACCTGTCGGGCGGCGCCGAGCAGCTGATCGACAAGCTGTTCAAGGGACTGGCCACATGGTCGGCCAAGCCGCGCTGGGCGGGATCGGGTTTCACTCGCCTCGCGATCGAGCTCGCCGACCTTAACGGCCATCCCGCGCGCTCTATGGCGCGCGAGCACAAGGCGCTGATGGAACGGCAGCTGGCGAGCCTGCTTGCCGAGGCGAAGGTGCCGTCGCCCGGCGAGCGGGCGCGAGAGCTGTTCCTGCTGGTCGAGGGCGCCATGGTGATGATCCTCGTACACGGCGACCGCGACTACTGCACGGCGGCAGCGGAGGCCGCGAAGCGGCTGGTGATGGGAGAGCCGGCAGGTTCCTTGGCGATCGGCGAAATCGATGGAGCGAGCAATCTCCCCCCTTGAGGGGGAGATGGTCGGCAGACCAGAGGAGGGTGCCTCGGGCCGGTTTCTCAGAGCGCAACGCCCACCACCCTAGCCGGCGATAATCTTCCCCGGATTCATCACATTAGCCGGATCGATCATCTCCTTGATCGCCCTGGCCAGCGCCTGCTTGACCGGGTCGACGTGGCGCTCATAGGCGTCGCGCTTGTCGAGGCCGACGCCGTGCTCGGCCGAGAACGAGCCGCCGCTTGCCTGCAAGCCTTCATAGAGCACGTCCTCGATCGCCTCGTGCAGCGCGTGCGGGACCGGCCCGTCTGTGTTGATCGAGATGTGCAGATTGCCGTCGGCGAGATGGCCGAACACATAGGGCGCGTAAGTCGCGTCGATTGCTTTCAACCCGGCCTCGATGCGCGCCACATAGGCATCGAGCCCGCCCGCCGGCACCGACACGTCGAAGGAAGGCGGCAGATGGTGCATGCGCTCGATCATCTCGGTCTCCTCGCGCAGCCGCCAGATCGCCTCGGCCTGTGCGACCGAGCTGGCGACGAGCCCGTCGACGATGCCGGCTTCCTCCCAGATCGCCGCCAGCCCATCCTCCAGCGCTTCTCGCGCGGCCTCGACGCTGTCGGCGCCGAGCTCGAGCACCAGCAGACAAGGGGCATCGAGCGGCAACTGGCCGGGCGCGAAGCCGAGCATGCGGTTCATGGCAGCGGCGAAACGCTGCCACAGGATCTCGGCGGCGTTGAGCCGCGTCTGGGTACGCTCGAGGAAATGCCGCACGATGCGCTGCGCGCTGGCCGCGTCCGGCACGCCGACCAGCGCCGTGGCGCTGGCGCCCGCCACCGGATCGAGCCGCAAGGCGACGCGGGTGACGATGCCGAGGGTGCCTTCGGCGCCGATGAACAGGTGCTTAAGATCGTAACCGGCGCTGGTCTTCAGCACCCGCGTCAGGTCGGAAAATATGCTGCCGTCGGGCAGCACTGCTTCGAGGCCGAGCACGCGATGGCGCATCGTGCCGTTGCGAAAGGCCATGATGCCGCCGGCATTGGTGGAAACCATGCCGCCAATGGTGCAGGAGCCGCGCGCCGCAAGGTCGATGCCGGGATCGAGCGCATGCGCGGCCGCCGCCTGCTGCAGCACCGAGAGCGGCGTGCCGGCTCCGACGATGGCGACACGCGCGAACGGATCGATCTCTTCCACCCTGTTCAGGCCGCCGAGGTCGCAGATGATCTGGCCTTCCACAGTCGCAGCGGCCCCCGTCAGGCCGGTGCGACCGCCCTGGGCGACGAGGCTGAGGCCGCGCGCCGCGCAGAATTTGACCAGCGCCGCGACGCCTGTGGTGTCGACCGGCCGCACCAGCGCGGTGGCGCCGAAATTGCGGGCATCGAAGCCAGGATCGCGGGAGGCGAGCTCGGTGGAGTCCCAGATGGTGGCGTTGGGGCAGGCGGCGCGGAGGAAAGGCAGGAGGGAGGACATGCAGGCTCCAGGGGTTTGGGCGCTCTGACGGCAAATGACCTCACACTCACAACCGCGCTGGGCTGTGATGCGCTGGCCGCTCACACTTGACCGGTGGCTTAGCCAAGTAGAATGCCGACGACAATCATCATCTGAGGCCGAGGCTAGCCCAAATGCCCTTTGAGATGGCGTGTCACAGGCGCTTCGACATAGCTGAAGATGAATACGGCGACGATGGTGACAAGCAGGGGTGTGGCCACCAGGACGAGGACATGAACGATGCGCGAGGTCGGGTCGAGCGACACGATCTTCTCGGACGCACCATTGACGAACTGGTGGCATAGATAGATGGCAAAGGTGCATCTGGCGACGAAATTGACCGCCGCCGACCGCACGACATGGCCCGACCTCTCCAGGATCACCGTACCGAACAGCAGCAGCGCTGCCGGCAGGCCAAGCCCGACGAGCCGGGGCAGGTCCGCCCAGAACATCGGCCTCAGCACCACCGCCGCCATGCCGATGCCGAGCGCCAGTAGCGCCCATCCGACGGCGCGATCCTGCGCCGGCCAGCGCTGCTCGCCTCCAAGCGCCTTGTAGATGAGGACGCCGAAGGCGAAGTCGATCAGGATCGGATCGGTGTAGGCCGCCAGCGCCGGGTTCTGCGGCCGAAATATCCTGCCGAGCAGCACGAGCAGGACGACGAAGGCCGAGGCCAGGTAAGCGGCATTGCGACGGCTCACCGCAAGGCAGGCGGCCATGATCAGGCTGAACTGGACGATGATCACCAGCGTCCAGGTCGGATGCAGGATCGGATAAGGTCCATAGGGGATAAACAGCATCGACATCACCAGCTCGCGCACGGTCGGCGTGCCGTAGCCCGTCACCCAGTCCTTGGCGAAGAAGGCCGCCAGCGTAAACAGCCAGTAGAGCGGCAGGATGCGAATGGCCCGGTCGCGCAGATAGGCCGGCGCCGTCCTGCCCGGCCGGCTGAGCACATGTGCCGAAAGGAACCCCGACACGACAAGGAACAGGTCGGTTCCGAAGCGCAGCATATCGACGATCGTCGACCCGGCGCCGATGGCGATGAAGACAGGCTCGAGATGGACGTAGACGATGCCATAGGCGGCTGTGAGCCTGAGGATCTGGATATTGTTCCAGAACAGCTTTTCCCGCGACGCCGAAATCTGCCTGGTGGTGAGCTCGTATTCCTCGCCGATCCGTGACGAGACCCCCGCCACTCGATTGCTCGCCGTCCCCGTCAGCGGCGAGCCGGGCAGCCGGCCCCGGTCACCATGGAGGGCCGGATAGGCCCGCAGAAGAAGCATGAAGAGCATGCT
The DNA here is from genome assembly GCF_004022605.1 of Mesorhizobium sp. M4B.F.Ca.ET.089.01.1.1. Lineage (NCBI taxonomy): Bacteria > Pseudomonadati > Pseudomonadota > Alphaproteobacteria > Hyphomicrobiales > Phyllobacteriaceae > Mesorhizobium > Mesorhizobium sp. M4B.F.Ca.ET.089.01.1.1. The sequence continues at coordinate 19,501 of NZ_RZOS01000026.1, read as the reverse complement.
TGCGGCCAGCGCCGCCAGCCCCAGGGTGACGAATGCGAACACAGCCCTCATCGGGTCAGTCCAGGTCACGTGCTTTATGCAGCGGCACGTGTTGCTCCGCCGGGTTGCCACACCGTGGCCGGACTCTAGGCGTGTCACGCCGGGAAAAGAACAGGCGCATAGGTATACACCCATATGCGCCGCGCTACCGCTTTCGGATGCTGGATCATCCGGGCATCAACCGATGATTGCGTAGATTCCTGGGATCGTTCGGCCGCGCCGGGCGTTTGAGCAAAAGCTGAAATGGAGAGACCGACAATGGGTGACGATCGGCTGGAGAAGATCAGGCAGCGTGCCTATGAAATCTGGGAACGCGAGGGCCGTTTGTTCGGCAATCACGACCGGCACTGGAGCCAGGCCGAGGCGGAAATCGACCGCGAGGCGGCCTTGCCGCTGACGGCCGATGACGCCCTGCCGGAAACCCGCAAGATCGCCAGCACCGACATACTGACGGTCGAGGAACTGGCCATGCGCACCGGCATAACCGGCGACGAGGCGCAAGAACTGATCGACAGGCTGGGCAGCGACCGCGCCGCGATCGAGGCCGCCGCCCGCAGCCTCAAGGCGAGACGGCGGCTTTAAAGCAATTCCAGGAAAAGTGCGTGGCGGTTTTTCGTCCGGAATTGCGCTTGGCGAAAGCAATTCCAGGAAAATGCGCGGCGGTTTTCCGTCCTGCAACTCAGGAAAAATGAGCGACGGCCTTCCGCCCGCAACTACGCACGAACAAATAGCTTCGGCTTGCTGAGGAAACCGGGAACAGGGTGGGGTCGCTGTGCGTTGATCTCAGCAGGGAGATCAAAAATGTCTATGCCGAAAACGTCTGTGCACAAGGAAGACTACCGGACAAATCGGGCCGACTACCTGATCGCCAAGGCGCCGATCCCCAAAGCGGAGCCGAAACCGAAGAAGAGGTCGTCCCGGCTTGGTGAGCAGCGCTCGGCCCGGCTCTCGGAGAGCCCTTTGGAGACGGTGGCGAGACCGCAACCGCGCCGCTAGCCGCCTTTCGCGGGTGGCCGGCGGGGCCGCCTTGGCCCGTGCTGACCACGTCCTCTGTTCTGTCGGAACTCTTGGTGCCTTCGCAGGTTCATCCTTCATAACCCCGAAGGAGACCACGCCATGGATCACACCAACCACGTAAGGCTCACCAATGCCGAGCTGACCCCGGCCATCCTCGAAGGCGCGACCATCTACGGCCCTGACGACGAGAAGATCGGCTCCGTCGACCACATGCATGGCAGCCAGGTCGTCATCGACGTCGGCGGCTTCCTTGGCATCGGCGCCAAACCCGTCGCGGTTCCCGCCATGCAGCTCGATTTCATGCGCGACGAAGACGGCGACGTCCACGCCGTCACCTTCTGGACGAAGGACCAGCTCGAGGACATGCCCGAGCACCAGGACTGAAAGAGGGGCCCGGCACGGCCGGGCCTTCCTCTTCGGGAGAAACACGATGATCCGAAAACTCAAATCCGGAAAGTACCGGCTCTATTCGCGCAAGAAGGACGAAAAGACCGGCCGCCGCCGTAACCTCGGCACCTTCGACAGCCGCGAGGCGGCCGAGAAGCACGAGCGCGAGGTGCAGTATTTCAAGCGGCATTGAGCGGGCAAGACCAGGAATTGGCAGGCATGCCGTCAACCTCGATACGCAAGACGGATTACGATCCGGAACGCCGCATCCTCTCGGTATGGTTCGTGGCAAGCGGCAAGCACTATGAGTTTCAGGGTGTTCCGCCGGAGACGTTCGCGGCATTCCGGTCCGCCTTCGCCAAGGGCCGGTATTTCAACGACCACATCCGCAATCGCTTCAGCCACCGTCTCGTGCCCGGCGGCAACGCCGATCCCGAATGACCGTGGCTCCGGCTTCAGTCCGGTTTGTCGTTACGCGCCACCGGGAGGACGGGGCGGTTCGTATCCCGTCACCAGCTTCACCTGGTCCAGATCGACCGTCACGACCGGCCGCAGGTTCACCGTCACCTTGCCGGCCTGCTCATCGATGCGCGTGACTTCCCCTATCAGCTCGATGTTCTGGCCGTTCCTGGCCGTGCGGTCGGCTATCGAATGCGGATGCCCATAGGTCGGAATGCTGACGCTTACCCGTTCCTCGTCGATCCGCCGCAGAACGGTGGCATGGATGGCAACCTCATCGCCGACACCAACGCCTCTCGCGGGTCCGCGCCTGATCATCGGTCAATGTCCAGCCGCTCATGTTCGGTCCGCTGATGCCAGATCACCTGGCGCAGGTCGCGCATGTCGACCGGCTGGCCGCATCTGGGGTAGAGATAGAAATGACAGGCCGGATATCCGCCCGGAGGATTTCCGCGCCGGGTGCCGGCGTTGGGCGGCCCGAGATCGGAAAGTTTCGTCATCCGCGCAGCTTCCTGGCCTCCCGCGCCAGCCTTTTCCGGTCATTGCCGTGCTCGCGTATCAGCGCGCGGACCTCATCCGGCGTGATGCGGTTCTGCTTGGCGAAATATCTGACCTCGTACTCCTCGTCGGCTGAGACGCGACCCTGGTCGCGGAAGCCGCGGTTGCTTTTGTCGTCGGCCATTGGTTTCTCCCGAGATATCGTTGCTGCGCTCTGGCTAATATAAGCCGGCACCCCGGACTCCGGTTCCATGCGCGGGCCGGTGGTGGCCGGCCAGGCACCCCTTGAGCGGCGGAGCCGTGATCTCCCGCAACAGAACTGGCGACGGCGCGCGACGCACTCTGCAAGCCATCGGCGACAACATAATGGGCATCACCTTGCGGGCCGGGCTTCAGCCCTGTTTGTCGTAGCCGGCGGTAACCTCGCCCTTGTGTGCGGCGAAGGCTTCAAGCACCTCGGTCTTCTCGGCCTTCGGAACCTTGAAGTGATCGAGCGTCCGCCCGAGTTCGGCCGCGACCTCATCGAACTCCGCCGGCGAGATCCGCAGGTCGCGATGGGCTTCCTCGAGGCCGAGCGGCGTCGTGCCGGGCTTGGTGGCCACGAACTTGAGCGGGCCGCCGGAAACGTCGCAGACCCACAGCGTGCGCATGAATTTGAGGCCGGGCAGCCGTTCGAGGTTCTTGGTGTGCCATTTCCGCAGCTGCGCATTCTTGGATTTCTGGCCGACGATCGGGTTCTTCACGATGGCGTCGCTGAAGTGATCCACCACCGCCGCGATGGCGAACACGCCGCCCAGCCGCTCGTACAGGCTTTTCTCAGGCTTGGCCTGCTCCTGCGCGAGCGCGTTGTTGGTGACCACTACAGTCGTCGATGCGGCGGCGACCGCCAGCGCGACGACGCTTCGTCTTGTGAGAGAGGTCGAAACAGCCGTTTTCATCTCTGGTTCCTTCGCGTTGGGCCAGAGCAAGCCGCGGCCTGGTCTGGCGGCGTCAATGATTTGATTTTCGGATATGTCCACTTTGCCTTACCCGGCATGGTCCGCGGCATTAACGAGCGCCGCGCCCGACTAGTTCCGTTTGAGCCGGCTGGGCGAAGGACCGGCAGCGCGAAGGCGAGGCGCATGTTTGCAAGCGGCATTTGACCATGCCGGCGCGGTTGGGGCTCGAAACGGTCCCGGCCTACCAACCGCACCGCTGGCTTCGCAGCTCCGATTGCGCGGCGATTCCCCGCATCGTGACGTTGTATCCGGCAGTCTCACCCGGTCGGCGCGATGGCATCAGGCCGCCCTGGGTTCATGCGCCCTGTCGACCCGGCGGCGGATCACGCGAAGTCTGCCTTTCTCGTTCACCCCAAGCTATCCCAAGGCTTTATGGGTGCCGGTGGGCGCGGGGTTGGAAAAACGATGACGCAACGTGCGCTGATCACATGCGTTCTATTGGGAGGACCGTGCCCGATCTGACGGGCCGGCCTCATGCGCTGAAAGATCGGAGGCATCGGGATGTCCAAGTTCAAAGAAGCTCTTGAGCGCGGAAAGGAAGCCCGGAATCAGAAGAGGAGAGGCGCCGACAATGCGAGGGCTGCGGAGCGAAATGTGCCTGTGGCGGACTTTGAGGCGCAAGCGAGGGCCTGGCTGGATGACGTCGTGGTTGCATCGTTGCAAGCGGCCAATGCCGAGGTCGCTGGCGAGGTGGCTTTCGACATAGACACCGCATCCGATCGCTTGGTCAAAGCATCGACACCGTCGATGCGGTTCGAGATCTACAGGAAGCGGCAATCGGAAAATGCGGTCAGAAGGATGTTCACAGTCAGTGTCGAGGTGAGCGGAGCGGTGTCCGTGTCGGCCCCCGGGATGGTAGCGAAAGACGTCGGAAACATAGGCGACAAGTCTGACGCAAAGTTCCGCAACCTGGTCGCGGAATTGATCGAGGAGGCGGCAAAGGGCACCTAGCCAGCCCTTCGCGCCTGCCCTAGATACCCGCGCCATGCCCCAACGCTACGGCATAGAAGAGACACCTGAAGGCACGTGGGACATCGTCGACGTCTTCACCGGTTTGCCGGTCGTCGAGGACGGCGTCCCCCTGATCGACATGCCCATCGAAGAGGCCGACGATCTGGTGGGCCTCCTCAACCGACGCGACAGGGAGCAGCGGGGCATGAACGGCATCTGATCCCGCCGCGAAAAGCGGCAGCCTGCCTGATACCGGATTGAGACAGCGCTGAAACACGTCGCCGACAGCGGCGGCATTCCTGCGAAACGCCCCGGAGGGAAAGTCATCGCTTACCAATCCCAGGAGTACGCCGATGACACCCGACCAGATACGCCTTGTCCAGGACAGCTTTCGCGAGGTCGTTCCGATCCGCGTGGCCGCAGCCGCCTTGTTCTATGAACGCCTGTTCGCCATCGACGGCGATCTCCGGGCGCTGTTTCCGGAGCGCGACATGACCAAGCAGGGCGCCAAGGTGATGGCGGCGCTGGGTTTCGTCGTGCACGGGCTGGACCGCGCCGAGACCATCCTGCCCACCGTGCGCGATCTCGCCAGGCGCCACGTCGGTTACGGCGTCGAGGAACATCACTACCCGATCGTCGGCCAGGCCCTGATCGAGACGCTCGCTGCCGGTCTCGGCGACGCCTTCACGCCACCGGTGCGCGAGGCCTGGGAGGCGGCTTATGGCTTGCTGGCGAGCGTGATGATCGAGGCAGCGAGGGAGGTGCAGATCGCGGCGTGAGGGGAGGAGCGGCGGCGGCTTCATAAATCCGTTGCGACGGTCTCGTACGTGAAGGGGGCGGCCTTGTGTTGAGGCCGCCGCCCCTGGAAAAGGATGGAAACAATGTCCAAGCTCCCCGCCAAGACCGAAACCATCGAAAACGTCGAATCCCCTGCCTTCGACCCGTCCAAGGCTGTCGAGCAAGTCCGCGCTGTCGCCGAACAGAGCGTCGAGCAGTCGAAGGAAGTATTTTCCAAATTGAGTTCAGAAGCCGAAACGACTCAAGAGGCCGTTGAGTCGACCCTCGAGATGGCCAAGACCACCGGCAACGAGGTCTCCCTGCAGGTGATTGCCGCTCTGCGCACCAATGCAGAGGCCTCCTTCGCGCACCTCGAAGCACTGGTGGCCGTGAAGTCGCCGTCCGAGTTCCTCGAACTGCAGACCGCTTTCCTGCAAAAGCAGATCGAAAAGTCCGCCGAGCAGGCCAAGGCGCTCCAGGCATTGATGCTGAAGGCTACCGAGGACGTATCCAAGCCGATCAAGGATGCCTTGGAGAAGGCCCTGAAGGAAGGCAAGGCGGCCTGATTGCTCGAGGCAACCCGAGCCGGCGCCTCGCGCCGGCTCGGCGCCTGGTAGCCGCCGGCCATTCGTAGTGGCCTAATTCGTCCAGATCGAGCATGCAACCTTTTGGCCGGTGGCGGGGTCGCGGACGGTTTTCGCGGCGATGCGGTGTAGGCCAACACGGTTGGATTTGACTTCCTTGCTGGCGAGGTAGGTCGGATCGCCGACTTCCCAATGATAGCGTGTGTTTGTCGGAGCGCGCTGCCAGGTGAATTTCGAGGCGTAAGCCACCTGACCCGGAACGGTGTGGTCGAAGCGGCAGTCGATGGTCGCCGGCATCAGCCCCTTCGCTGCCATCGCATTGATGACCGCGTCGGCATTGGCCGCGGTCAACCATGCGTCTATGCCGCTGGTCTGGAATGTGTCACTTCCGCTCGTCCGGTACGTCATGCATCCTGCAAGGGATGCCAGCAACAGCGCGCCAATTGTTGCGCTTGCTCTGCCTGCCCACTTGCTGCCTTCCCGGCTGCTGCCTGCCTGATTGATGCGCATGCCCCGTCTCCTTCCGAAAAGGTGGAAATCAGCCGGGTCAGACTGTGCCCGGTGCGGCATACCTGCGTATATTAGGAACTTCACATGCTGCAGCCGTTCATCGGGCCGCGTCAAAGATGCTGAAAGCTGCCAGGACGTGTCCAAGCCGAGCCTGGCTGCTCGCCCTCGCGCGGCGCCCAGCAAATGTGCCGGATTTTGCGGCCGTCGATCTTATTATTTTGAGCAGGCGCCGCCACGCGGACGCCCGTGTGGCCGCCCCGCCACAAAAGGTTAGCCAAGCCATCTCTTAACGGTCCTTACCCCCAAAATTAACCATTCGTTAACCATTCGGCCCCTAGCGTTTACCTATCAGTAAGGAATCGCTTCCCGTGACCTTCGCAGCCCCCGTCGAGACCAAATCCATCCGTTTTCGCGCCCGTTCTTTCGTCGCTTTCACGCTCACCCCCGAAGCGCCCCTGGATGTCTGGCTGGAGAGCCTGGACCGCTGGATCGGCAACTCGCCGGGCTATTTTGCCGGGCGGCCGGTGGTGCTCGATCTCAACACCTTGAAGCCCGATGTCGCGGCGATCGATTCGCTGGTCGGCGTGCTCGGCCAGCGCGGCATCCGCGTCTATGCCATCGAGATGGATGGCGGCGCCGAGCTTGGCTCGCACCTGCCGCCGAAGCTGATCGGCGCCAAGGAGGCGACCAGCGACGGGTTGCTCTTGCATCCCGGCCGCAAGAAGGCGGAAGAGGGCAAGGGTGACGAGCAAAAGCCGGAGGACGGCAAGGCGCCGGCGAAGCCCGCGCTGCCCGGCGGCGACACGTTGATGGTGCGCACGCCGATCCGCTCCGGCCAGTCGATCTTCCATGCGCATGGCGATGTCATCGTTCTTGGCTCGGTCGCGTCCGGCTCCGAGATCGTCGCCGCCGGCTCCATCCATGTCTACGGCACGCTGCGCGGCCGCGCTTCCGCCGGCGCTCTAGGCAACACTTCGGCGCGCGTCTTCTGCCGCAGGAACGAGGCCGAGCTGATCTCGGTCGACGGCTGGTACACCACCGCCGAGGAAATGGAAAAGGTTTCGCGCGGCAAGGCGGTGCAGGCCTTCCTCGAGAACGACGTGCTGTGTGTGGTGCCGCTCGGCTGACCCCGGCCGATCTGGGGCGGCGCAATCGTAAGCCTGGGACCGGTTTCGCGTGCGATGGTCCTGCAACACCGTGCCTGGCACGGCCGAAACAACAATCGCCAAACGGAGGCATTTCATGGGCAAGGTAGTGGTGGTCACCTCAGGCAAGGGAGGCGTCGGCAAGACGACGTCGACGGCGGCGCTGGGCGCCGCGGTCGCCAAGACCGGCAAGAAGGTGGCGCTGGTCGATTTCGACGTGGGCCTGAGAAACCTCGACCTGATCATGGGCGCCGAGCGGCGCGTCGTGTTCGACCTCGTCAACGTCATCCAGGGCACGGCGAAGCTCTCGCAGGCGCTGATCCGCGACAAGCGGGTCGAGACGCTGTTCCTGCTGCCGGCCTCGCAGACGCGCGACAAGGATGCGCTGACCGAGGAGGGCGTCGGCGAGGTGATCGAGCGGCTGCGCTCGGTGTTCGACTATGTCTTCTGCGACAGCCCGGCCGGCATCGAGCGCGGCGCCCAGCTCGCCATGCGCTTCGCCGACGAGGCGGTCATCGTCACCAACCCGGAAGTCAGCTCGGTGCGCGATTCCGACCGCATCATCGGCCTGCTCGACGCCCGCACCATGAAGGCCGAGCAGGGCGAGGCGATCGCCAAGCACGTGCTGGTGACGCGCTATGACGCGGCGCGCGCTGCGCGCGGCGAGATGCTGTCGATCAACGACGTGCTGGAGATCCTGTCGACGCCGCTGCTCGGCATCATCCCCGAAAGCCAGGATGTGCTGAGGGCCTCGAACCTCGGCTCGCCGGTGACATTGGCCGATCCGGCCAACGTCGCCGCCAAGGCCTATATCGACGCCGCAAGGCGACTGGAAGGCGAAGACCTGCCGGTGGTCGTGCCCTTCGAGCGCAAGGGCCTGCTCAACCGTCTGCTCGGAAGGAGGGCGGCATGAACATTCTCGACCTCTTCAAGCGGCGCACCAGCGCGCCGGTGGCGCGCGAGCGGCTGCAGCTGCTGCTCGCCTACGAGCGCCAGAGCCGCGGCCAGCCCGATCTGGTCTCCATTCTGCGCGAGGAGATCATGGCGGTGATCGCCAAGCATGTGCAGATCGATCAGGATTACCTCCAGGTCTCGATGGAGCGCGGCAAGACCATGTCGACGCTGGAAATCGATATCCAGATCCCCAACAAGAGCGCCACGCCGCTGGCGCTAGCGGGGTAGGGCAGGTGCTTTACCTCGCCCCCGCCAGAGGCGGGGGAGAGGTGGCCGCGCAGCGGCCGGAGAGGGGGCCTGCGACGCCGGCGGGTTCCCTCTGATCGATTTCAAGGCCGGCGCATCTCCCCTCTCCGTCTCGGCTTCGCCGAGCCACCTCTCCCCCACCTTCGTGGGGGCGAGGAACCAGAGCTCCCCAGCGGTTCCTGCGATCCTTCGCACCCCCCTCTGGTCGGCCGGCCCCTGCGCCCTAGATCGAAGCTTTTCGAGCAACTCACTCCTCAAACTTCGAGCAACTCACTCCTCAAACGATGAATTGGCGACAGGCAGGCATGACAGCCGGATTCCCCCTCGAGGGCGATGTCCGGCAGGCCACGGGCGGGCGCTGTCGCGCCGTTCTTGCCGTGCGCGCTAGTCCTATCGGGGGACTTCCCTAGCGGAAGCGAGGGATGTAGAAGCCCATATTAGCTAATCGTTAATTATCCGAAGTGCGTTTGAGTTGGAGGTGTTCGGTCATGAACTTCAAGAAACTTATCAAGCGTGCCGATGAGGTGGACAGAGCTTTCGAGGAGCTCCAGACGGATTTGGCGGAAGCATTCGATGCGTGCCTCGACGAAGAATCGTCGGAGGAGGTCAGTGCCGCGGGGCCGGATTCCGTGCCGGAAGAGGACGCTCCAGGGCCGGAGGCCGAAGTGCAAGCGGGCGAGAATCCACAGCGCCTGACCCCGCACACGCAGACCAGGCTTGCCGCGCTTGGCGCCCTTGATGGGCTGTTCCGCGATGCGCAGGGGCACCTGGAGGAAATCAGCGGCAAGCTCTCGGAGATCGCCACCTCGCAGCATTTGACGCGCGAGTTCCTCGGCATTCTGCATGGCGACATCCTGCGCGCCAACGAGATGGAACTTACCAATGCCGGGCTTTCCGGCGAGCAGCGGGCGCTGTCGGAGCAACTGGTCGAGGCGGCGCGCAAGCAGCGCGAGCGCGACGGCGCGTTCGAGGCGCTGCAGCAGCGCGAGGCGAGCCTGGTGCAGGAGCGCGAGGCGCTGCGTGCCGCGCTCGCCGCGGCGAGGCTCGAGCTCGTCGAGGCGGCCAATGCCGGCGCCAGGCGCGAGGCCGAGTTCGGCGACATCGCCAAGCAGCTTTCGGCGAAAGCCGTCGAGGCCAACCGAAGCGCCAGCGAGAGCAAGATGCTGCGCGAAAAGCAGGTCAGCCTGGCGGTCGACCTCGACCAGTCGCAGAAGCGCGAAGCCGAGGCGCGCCACAAGATGGACGAGGTCGCGGCCATGCACGCCACCGACATGGCGCGGATCACCGATCTGGCCGCCGCGCTCGGCAGGAGCGAGAAGGAGGAGGCGCGGCTGCAGAAGGCGCTGGAGAGCGCCCAGGCGAGGCTCCAGGAATCGGCAGAGGCGACCAGCCTCACCGAGGCCGATCGCGAGGCCGAGCTTGCGCGTGGCCAGGCCGAGATGCGCGGCCTGCGTTCCGAGATCCAGGACCTGCAGGCGCGGCTGGAGCGTGCCGCGAACGAGAACGGCGAGGCGGCAAGCGAGATCGCCAGGCTCAAGGCGCAGGCCAGCGACGCGCTCGCCGAAAAGCAGATCGCCGACGAGAAGCTGGCCGTGCTGAGGAGCGAGAGCGAAAGCGACAAAATGAACCTCTCGGCCGTCAACGCCAATCTCTCGCAGCTGTCGCTGCAGCAGGCCTCCGAGCAGATCGAGCTCGATATCCAGAAGCAGGAATGCGAGGACCTGCGCGCCGAGGTCGCGACGCTCAATGCCCGCATCAAGGAGCTCTTACCCTTTGAGCGCCTGCATCGGGTGACCGCCGCCAGGACACGCGAGGACAATGTCGTCGAGATCGCCGGCGTGGTCGCCGACCCCGCGCACCCCACCCACCGCCGCCGCGCGCGCCGCCGGCTGCACGCCTCTTAGGATTGGCGAAAACCGCAGAGCTGCCGATCTCCCCGCGGGGGAGAGATTGGCAGTTTCAGCGTCGCCCTCACTCCGGCTGGTAAAGCTCGTCCATGCTGAGCGCGGCCAGCGTGGCGAACGGCGCCTGCTTCTTCACCCTGCCATGGTCGAGGATCACCACGTCGTCGCAGAACGAGATCGTTGAGTGATGGTGGCTGATGACCAGCGTCGTGCGCCGTCCGGCGCGCGATTTCAGCGTTTCGACGATCGCCGCTTCCGAAAGCCCGTCGACCGCGTTGGTGGCCTCGTCGAGGATTAGTATGTCGGGGTCGCGCACCAGCGCGCGCGCCAGCGCGATGCGCTGCCGCTGCCCGGCCGACAGGTTGACGCCGCGATAGCCGGCGACGGTGGCGTAGCCCTGCGGCAGGCGCTCGATGAACTCATGCGCCTCGGCGAGCCGCGCGGCGCGCTCGGCGTCTTCGACTGACGCGGTGTCATGGCCATAGGTGATGTTGTCGAGGATCGTGCCGTCGACTAGCTCCAGCTCCTGGCTGGCCAGAGCGATGTGGCGCCGCCAGTCGGACGGATCGATCTCGCCAAGCGGCGTGCCGTCGATGAGGATTTCGCCGCCGTCCGGCTCGACGAAGCGGCACAGAAGATTGACGATCGTCGTCTTGCCGGCGCCGGAGCGGCCGATCAGCGCCGTCGAACGGCCCGCCCGGATGTCGAAGGTAGCGGCATGCAGCACCGCCGCGCGCTGCTCCTCGCTGGCATAGGTGAAACTGACGCCCTCGAAAGCGATGCGTTCCTTAAGCCCCGGAAACGGCAGGCTGCCCTGCGGCGGCGCCGGCTTGCCGGTGGGGTCGAGCAGCCAGGTCACCTCTTCCAGCGATCCGGAGAGCCCCTGCAGCTGGCTCCAAGACATCTGCAGCGCCCGCATATGCGGCTGCAGCCGGTAGAGCAGGATGAGGAAGGCGGCGGTCAGCGGGAAGCTGACATCGGCCAGCCACGCGCCGATCACCGTCGCCAGGAACAGCATGGCATGCAGAACCTCGGTCAGCGGCGGCAGCGCGCCCTGGCGGGTCGAAAGCACGAAGGCGGCATGGCGCACCCCGTCGGAGGCCCTGTCGAACGCCGCCTTCTCGCGCGCCTCCTGGCCGAAGATGCGGATGAGGCGCCCGGCATGCACCAGATGCAGCATCCGCGAGGCGAGCGCGCTGTTGCGCGAGGCAACGCTGCGGCTCGGCGCCTTGAGATGGGCTGACAGCATCGCATGCGCCACCTGGACAAGGGCCAGCCCCAGCGTCACCAGCAGCGTCATCTTCCAGGACAGAAGCAGCAGGAAGGCGAGAAGGATGATCGCCGCCGAGGCGCTGACGATCGAGCCGAGCAGCGCCTGGATGGCGTCGGAGGCGCGCCAGGATTCATTGGAGATGATGTTGAGCAGTCGGCCCGGGCTCTCGCGCAGGAAGAAGGGATAGCCGACCCGCAAGAGCTGTTCCGACAGCGCGCTGCGGATGGAAAAACTCGCCTTGCCGTAGATGTGGGCGGTCAGCACCGTATTGGCGAAGCCGAGCAGGTTCTTGAGCAGGATCGAGCCGAGGATCGCCGCCGAGATGGCGATCAGCCGCTCGCGCTCGCCGAGACCGGCGCCGACCTTTTGCAGCAAGGCGGAGAGACCGCCCATGCCGGAAGCGTCGCCATGACCCATGATGATGCCGAGCAGCGGGATGATCAGGCCGATGCCGAGGCCCTCCAGCGCGGCGCCGGCAAGCCCGAGCAGCACCACGATCGGCAGCAGGCGCCGCAGCCCGCCGCCGAGCGCGCGCCGCAGGATCGAGAGCGCCGGTGGCAGCGGCCGGATCATCGCGCCCTGGCCTCGGCTTCGCCGGGCTCGGCGCGCCGCAGCGGTTCGGGGGCCGGCCGCCTGGTGATGACAAGCAGCGCGAATTTCGCCGCCCCCGCCAGGTTCATGGCGACGACGGGCCAGTGCGACAGCCTGAGCTCGGGATCGAACCTTGGGCCGCCGACAAGCTCGCGCAGCGCCGCGCGCACCGCCCAGTAGAAATGCCTGAGCAGCCAGGGCGCGCGGCGGATATGCTTCAGGCAGAGCGCGCCATTGCCGAAATGATAGTCGCGGTGCAGCCGGTCGATCGCCTTGCGGTCGCGCCGGCCGTGATGGTGGAAGATCGTCATGTCAGGCACATATTCGACCGGCATGCCGAGCAGCATTGCCCGCACCAGATAGTCGGTGTCCTCGGCCGAGCGCAGCGCGCCGCCGGCGCCGAAGCGCTCGTCGAAGGGGCCGATGCGGGCGGCGACGTCGCGGTGCATGGTCATGTTGCAGCCGAGCACGAAGCCGCCCGGATGGACGGCCGGCGTCAGCCGCTGGCGCTGCTCGCAGCGCTTGATGGTGAAGGGCAGGTCGCGTGCGTCGCCGAGCTCGACACGGCCGCCGCGGATCAGCCATTTCTCGCCGCTCGCATAATGCCGCTGCAGGTCGCGCAGATAGGTCCGCTCGAGCTTGCAGTCGTCGTCGACGAACACCAGCACGCGGCCGCGCGCCCGCGCCAGTCCGGCATTGCGCGCCGCCGCCAGCCCGGGCCGTGGCTCGGAGAGGGCGGTGATGGGCACCTGCGATTTCTCGGCGATCGAGGCCAGGCGTTCCGGCGTGCCGTCGCGCGAGCCATTGTCGACCACCACCAGCTCGGCCGGAAAGGCCGGATAAGCCAGGCAGGCCGCCTGGATCGAGGCGATGCAGGCCTCCAGCACGTCGACGCGGTCGCGCGTGCAGACGACGAAGGAAACCTCCGGCCGATGGCGGGCAGGGGCGGGCGGGGGCAGTCGTTCGTTCATGCCGCGCCCCCCGCAGGGTGGTCATGGTTGCCGATCGTAAAGAGGGCGCCGACGGCGAAGCCGCCGATCTCCCCCCTTGCGGGGGAGATGGCCGGCAGGCCAGAGGGGGGTGGGAAGGAACGCTGGTCTTCGACGTTGGCTTTTTCCAACCGAAGATCAGGCTTGCGCCGCGAAAGCCCATGGCTGACACGCCGGCGGGACAGCACCCCCCTCTGCCCTGCCGGGCAACTCCCCCGCAAGGGGGGAGATTGGCCGTCACACCGGCTTTCGCCAATCGCCAGCGCCGGAGAGATTGGCGGTTTTAGTGACGCGCTCATGCCCCCACCCGATACGGTTTGAGCACTTCGGCTTCCGGCCTGGTCTTGAGATAGTAGGCCAGCCAGTCGGCCTTCTTGCCGGCGGTGATCGAGGCGAGGCTGAGCCAGGGAGCCCAGTGCCCGGGGCTGAGCGCGTATTTCTCGCGGCGGCGGATGGCGTCCCACTTCGCCGTCCGCGTCAAGAGTTCATGCGTCAGCGGCGGCTTATTCTCGTCGCCGACGAGCTGGTAGAGGAAATAGAACAGGTTGAGCGCGCCGGCGGCGAAGCTTGGCCGCGTCTCGTCCGGTAGCGTGGCGATCCGTTGCTCCAGCGCGACGATGAACCGGGCCGCGCCGGCGACCGTGTCGAACGAGACATCCTCGCCGATGTCGCGAAGGTCCCGCGTCGCTTCTGCCAGGCCTTCGCGTTCGAGGTTTTCGGCCACGATCCTGAGATGCGTGCGGCGCATCTCCTTGGCATGCCGGCTGGTCACGCTGCCCGGATGGATGCGGTAGACGAGTAGGTTCTCCGGCATCATCGCCGCCGGATAGCGGGCGGCCAGCCGTCGGAAGAGGTCGAAATCCTCGGCGTGCCGGTAGCCGGGGTCGTAGTACAGGCTGTCTTCGCCGATGACCTCGCGGTTGTAGACCACGGTCGGATGCATGAAGATGGTGAAGAACTGCGACAGGATCGGGATGCGGCCGATCTTGAACACCGGATCGAGCTCGCCGCTCTTGATGCGGCCGTGCTGAAGCATGTCTATGCCGGCGCCGCAGAAGCCGAGCTCCGGCCGGTCGGCGAACAGCGCCACCTGGCGCGACAGGCGCCACGGATAGGCGATGTCGTCGGCGTCCATGCGCGCCACCAACTCGCCCTGGGCGAGCTTCAGCCCCTCGTTGAGGGTGGCGACGAGGCCGCGGTTTTCGCGCGAGATCAGGGTGACACGGCTGTCGGCCTTGCGGTGGCGCTCCAGGATTTCCAGCGAATTGTCGCTCGAGCCGTCGTCGATCGCGATCACTTCGAGGCGCACATAGTCCTGCCGCAGGATGGAGCCGATCGCGGCAGCGAGATAGGGCCCGGCATTGTACACCGGCAAAAGCACGGAAACGAGCGGCGCGGCGGTCATTGTCTTGCATCCGTTCGCTGCAGCGACGGCACGGGGCCGCCCGCCGGCCGTCCGGACCACGCCGCGCTGCGTCCGCGCGCGACGTAGGGAAAATGCCGCTTGAGGCCATTGAGCGGCTTTTCGAAAACCATCCAGGAGATCGAAGCCGCGACGATGGTGGCGGTGCCGGCGACCAGGAACCGCCCCGGCCCCTGTTCGGAGACGTTGAGCGGAATCCAGGGCTGCGCCTTGACGGCGTAGGCCAGCAGGATCGGGTGGTAGAGATAGACGCCGTAGCTGATGCGGCCAAGCGAGAGCAGTGGCGGCAGTTCGGCGAACCGGCCTATGGCGCCGCCGACGCCGCGCGAGAAGGCGCCGACGATGGCCATCAGCGGCACCAGCGGCAGCACTTGCAGCAGCAGCCAATGCGCCCATTCCAGCATCGGGTTCGCCGGTGCCGGGATGAACCACTGGATAACCAGGAACAGGCCCGCGAATCCCGGCCAGCCGAGCCGCATCCAGCGCGGCACGTCGGCGCCCCTGGCGCGCCGCGCCGCAAGCAGCGCGCCGCAGGCCAGCGCGTCCATCGAGGCCGGCGGCAGCAGGTCGCGCGCCAGCGCCGGCACGGCGGTCACCGGCCAGTAGAAGCGGTAGGCGAGCGACAGCACGATGACGCCGCCGATGATCGCCTCGACGCGGCGGCGCGGCGCCAGCAGCACGATCAGCGGCCAGGCGACGTAGAATTGCTCCTCGATGCTGAGACTCCAGAAATGGCAGAGCAGCCAGGGCGTCCACTCGTTGCGCAGCGCGTACCAGAAATTGGAGAGATAGAGCGCATGCCAGGCGAGCGATCCGCTGGCCTGTTCGAGGTCGGTTAGCCAGACGAGGCCGAGCACGGCGAAATAGGGCGGGAAGATTCTAAGCATGCGGCGGATGTAGAAGGCCCGCAGCGCCGGCCCGGCCTCGAACGCGGCGTCATTGCGCGCTTCGAGCAGCAGCCGCGTGATCAGGAAGCCGGAGAGAACGAAGAACAGCCGGACGCCGAGATGGCCGAGGAAGGACGTCCCGCCGGGCGCCAGGAAATGCGCATAGAGCACCATCGTCACGGCGACGGCGCGCAGCGCATCGAGCTGTATGTCGCGCGCGTTCGCCATCAGCGGCTTCCGCCGATGTCATCCGCTAAGGCTGGATAGAAATCAATGCCGGTCAGCAGAAGGCCCAACTGCTCAGCTCCTCCACGGCACATTCGCAACTGCTAACGAATGTAGCACGGAATGCTGCGCCGCAACACAAAATGTTTACCGCGTTGAAATAAAACTGTGATCTCGGACCCGACAAAAGGCACAGATTCGCCCATTTTTCGCCTTCTTTGCCAATTGCGACGCCAGTGCGTCGGGAGTCGTGCAGAAATCCGACGCTTGTTCTGTTTTGTCTATAAGTATTCATCAGGTTGAGTTCTGGGTAAGTTGCGCGCAACTTGTGCGAGTGCTTGTTTGATATTTGATCATAATTTCCGGATGGTTGCCTTGGCGAATGAGTCAAGGGCAGTGCGACGTTGTGCAACGCAGCAAGATATGGTGCGAACCGAAGGTACGAGCGTGCCGCCGAGCGAGCTATAACAAATGTTGTCGCGCGGACCGGAGGCGAGGCGGCCGCTGCCGTTTGCCTCTTTCAGCACGGCCTTCGCAATGAGACAGAATTGGCGGCGCGGTCATTGATCCGCCCGGCGGTCCCGGTCGAGCATGAGCGCGACTATCGAGCCGGCGCAGACGGAGATCAGGATTGAGACCCAGGTGATGCCGCGAGATGGCTGCTCGGGTTCAGCGACGGCAACGGCCTTTTCAGCGGCCACGGCCTGCGCTACGACCGGGCCCAGGTCCGGTCTCGTCCCGCGGCGGATCGAATAGGCGCGCGTCAGCTCGGCGCCGAACAGGAAGATCTGCGAGGAATAATAGACCCACAGCAGCGTGACGATGAGGCCGCCGGCGGCGCCGTAGGATGAGGCGATCGTGCTGGCGCCCAGGTACCATCCGATCGCCGATTTGCCGACCGTGAACAGCGCCGCCGTCACCAGTGCGCCCAGGCCGACATCGCGCCACGCCAGTGACCTGTCCGGCAAGACCTTGTAGATCGCCGCAAACAGCACCGCCGTCAAAATGAACGACAGGACCGTGTTGAGCACGCTGGCTATCGTCTCGCCAAATGGAAGATACGCGTTCAGCATCGCCGCCAACGCCGAGATCGCCGCGCTGGCGATCAGGGAGACCAGCAAAAGAAAGCCCAACGCGCCAACCAGCCCGAGGCTCGCGGCGCGCGCCCTTACCATCCTCGACAGGGACGTGTCGGTCGGCGGGACTTTCCATATGGTGTTAAGCGCAAGCTGCATTTCGCCGAAAACCCCGGATGCGGTGGCGATCAGCGTCACCAATCCAGCCAGTGCGGCCCATGTTCCGCTTGTCTGGTTCGACGCCGACTCCAGTGTGGCGCGGAAAAGCTCCGCGCTCTGTGAGCCCATCAGCCCGGAGATTTGCGCCGACAGCGCGAGTTCCGCCGCCTGGTGCCCGATCGCGATCCCTGAGATTGCCACCACGATCAGCAGGATCGGCGCCAGCGAGGTCGCGGCATAGAAGGCGAGCGCGGCTCCCCGGCTCAAGGCATTGTCGTTGACGAAGCCGGTCGCGCTCTCTTTCAGCAAAGCCCAGATCATCGACATGAACGCCCTGGCACGCCGGCAAAGCAGCCGGCCTGATCCTCAATCTGCCGTCTGCCATTTTGTTCCCGAGGCAACCGAACTGCCTTTGCGGGATTGAAGGCAACAATGGGAGACACAATCATGGAGCGGCCGCTCTATTTTCTTGCCGAGTTCTTTTCGAAGCCGCCGGGCTTCTATGTCATGCTCGCCGCCGCCCTTTCATGCGCCCTTGTGGCGAGTTCGACGGTCGGGACCTACATCCTCTCCATTTCGGCCATTGCCTTGACCGGGGTCGTGCTGATCCAGAACTACCGTGACACCTCGGCCATGCAGGCCAAGCTCAACGAGATAATCGTGGCGCTGGATGCCGCGAGAAACGACGTCGTCGGCCTCGAGCACGGTTCGCCGGAAGAGATCTCCGCCAAGCTTGAAGCCATCGAGCAACGGGCAGCCGGCGCCGCCAAGAGCAGATCGGGCGCGGCCTAGCAGCGCTGGCGGGGATTGGCATACTGCCCCATCAACCATGCGTCCGTGCCTCACGACAGGCAGGCCTTTTGACCCTATCTCCGGCACATCGCTCAAGAGGCAGGGGAGAACCGTGACGTCGGCGCCAATCACCAAAACGCGAGCCGAAGCCGGCGCCTTGCCCGTCCTCGGGCTGCTGGCGGCCATGCTGTCGGTTCAGGTGGGCGCTGCCTTCGCCAAGGGCCTGTTTCCGGTCGTCGGCGCCCAGGGCACCACGACGCTGAGGCTCGTCGCCGGCGCGCTGATGCTGGCGATGGTGCTCAGGCCCTGGCGCGTAAGGCCCTCGCGCGCGGTGCTGCCCTGGCTCGTCGCCTATGGCGTCACGCTCAGCTTCATGAACCTTCTCTTCTATGCCGCGCTCACCAGGATCCCCCTCGGTATCTGCGTGGCGCTCGAATTCACCGGCCCGCTGCTGGTCGCGACGCTGACGTCGCACCGAGCAAGGGATCTGGCCTGGGTGGCGCTGGCGCTGGCCGGCGTCGTGCTTCTGTCACCCTTCGCCGATGTGCGCCAGGCGCTCGATCCGATAGGCGTGCTGCTGGCACTTGCCTCCGGCGGGTGCTGGGCGCTTTACATCGTCTTCGCGCAGAAGGCCGGCGCCGAGCTCGGCGGCCGCACCACGGCCTGGGGCATGGCGATCGCCGCCGCCCTGTCGCTGCCCTTCGGCCTAACCGACATCGTACCCAAGATCGCCGAGCCGCATGTGCTGGCGCTGGCCGTCATCGTCGGTCTGCTCTCTTGCGCGCTGCCGTTCTGGCTGGAGATGATGGCGCTGACCAGGATACCGGCCAGGGTCTATGGCATGATGGCGTGCCTGGAGCCGGCGCTGGGCGCGCTGATCGGCTTCCTTTTCCTGCACGAACGGCTGACGGCACTGCAATGCGCGGGCATAGCGGCTGTAATCCTCGCCGCTTTCGGCACGGCGATCACGGCAAGGCCGCCGGTGCCGTCGCCAGCCTAGATATCGGCTTGTTGCTGGCTTTGTCAGCCGGCCCCGTTGATGATCACGGAACCGCCATTGACCGCGGTGACCTGCGAGAGCTTGTCCTTCTTGACGAGCTCGGGCTTTGCGTAGGTTTTCTTGCTCATCCCACACTCCAAAAACTGTCGAGCGAGTTTGCCAGACCAATCGAGCCTGTCAACTTCCGGCTCGCCTTGCCCGGCTGGCCAAGTCAGCCTTGCGCCTAGGCTGCTTCAGCAGTTGCAATTAAGCAATTGTTTTTATGTATACTTTTGCCGTCAAGGTTGCGGGTGTTCAAGGCTCGGGCCGCGGATATGCCTCTGGCCGAAATGCTCGGCATGCAGCCTTGCTTCTATGGCTTTCGGGCGGTCACGCCGTCGGCGGCTAGCTGTCCGGCGATTTCGGCCAGGTCGGTGTCGCCCGGCTTTATTCGTTGCCGGATGCCCGGTGGTCGCTAGCGCCGGCAACGGTCGATGGTTGCCGAACGAGTGCCCTGACTCGTCGATCGCCGGGCCCGGGTTGGTGCGGCGTTGCGGCTTGCGGGAGCCTTCGCAGGACTACATCCCGAGGTTGAACTAGGACTTTGGTCTGACGTCGTTTGTGCAAAAGTCCGAATC
>NZ_RZOS01000269.1:0-7848 GCF_004022605.1 Mesorhizobium sp. M4B.F.Ca.ET.089.01.1.1 | reverse complement strand
GATCGCGCCGGTCTCGTTTCCTGAAACACCGAAGCGTTCGCGCGCCGTCCGCGCGTTCCGGCAGAGCGCGATGACGGCCCGCGAACCCATATGCTTTTCCTCGCAAACGACCTCAGCGACGCCACGTTAGCGAAAGTAAGCGAAGGCTTCCTCGGGACGCTCGAGCCAGCCGCTTTGGTTGCTGGTCTCGGACGGCGACATCGTCGGCGGCAGATACACCAGCCACTGCGGCGCCAGCGCGAAGCGGCTCATCACCTCCAGTGCCGCCGACGCGTTCTCCTCGGCCACGACGATCCGGCCCCTTAGTTCGGTCTCGACCCAGCGGCGACCCGAGACGTCCTGATAGTCGAGCACGCCGTCGGCGTCGGCCTGGGCCGATTTGCCGAGATCGGATCCACCCAAAGGACGTATCGGTTCGGACCAGACCTGGATTGCCGGCACCTCGACAAGTTCGCGCTCCGGCCAGCGCAAGGCCGTCAGCTTGCCGCCGAAAACGCAGCCGGTGTCGATGCACAGGGTATTGTTGAGCGATTCCGCCGACAGCATCGGCGTATGCCCGTAGATCACGGCCGTCTTGCCGCGATAGGTCGTGGCCCAGTCGGCACGGACGGGCAAGCCGAATTCGTCGATCTCGCCCGTGGTCTCGCCATAGAGAGCGAATTCTCGCACGGCGCCCGAACCACGTCCGATCATCTCTTCCTTGAGGCCGGCGTGGGCAACCGCCAGGCGTCCACCGTCTAGCCAGACGTGGCTGCGCAGACCGTCGAGGAAAGCCGGCAGAGCCTCTCGCAGGCCGCGATCCTGAGCATCCAACTGGTCGATGGTTTGCTGCAGGCCGTGAGCGACCGTGACCTTGCGGCCTTCCAGCCAGCGGCCGAGCTTGCGTTCGTGATTGCCCTGGACACAGTAAGCAGTGCCGGCGGCCACCATGCCCATGACGATGCGCAGCGCGGCGGGCGAGTTGGGGCCGCGATCGACGATATCTCCGACAAAGACGGCCTTGCGTCCCTCCGGCGGGGTGACGACGACCGTTCGGTCGCCGCGATCCTCGGACCAGGCGACGCTGTAGCCGAGTTGGCCAAGCAAGGTCTGAAGTTCGTCGGCGCAGCCGTGGATGTCGCCGATGATGTCGAACGGACCGGAGTCGTCCCGCTTGTCGGTCCACAGCGGTTGGCGCGAAACCTTGGCGGCATCGACGCTGGCCTCGCTGCCAAGCTTCCAGACCTGGCGGAAGCCCTCGCGTTGCAGGCCGCCAAGACCCTTGCGGATCTCGGTCGTCATGCGTTGGGCCACACCGGCGCCGAATTGCCGGTCGGGTCGCGCTGCATTGCGCGCGATGCAGACGTCGACGCCTGGATCGATGACGACGGCGACTGGCAGAGCATGCCACTTGCGCGCCAATTCGATCCACGCCTTGCGGTCGGCTGCGCGCACGTTGGTGGCGTCGACAACTGCCAGCTTGCGATGCTTGAGTCGTTTGCCAACAATCTCGCGCATCAACTCGAAGGCGTCCGCCGAAACGTCCTGATTGGTCTCGTCGTCGGACACAAGCGCGCGGCAGCGATCCGAGGAGATGACTTCGGTCGGCAGGAAGTGCTTGGCGGCAAAGGTCGATTTGCCCGATCCGGTCGAGCCGATCAGCACCACCAGCGAGAAATCGGGAAGGGCGAGGTCGGTCTTGTCGGGCTCTCTCACCGCGTGAACACCGCCATTTGCGTGGGCGCGCCCAGGACGGCGTCAACAGCCCCGATACCGCTGAAGGCGGCGGCATAGCCATAGATCTTACCGATATTGTCAGCCCAGGCTTCGAACTGCGCCCGGCTCCATTCGAAGCGATGGTCGGGGTGGCGAAAATTGCCCGGAGCCAGCTTCGGAAACAGTGCGTTGTACTCCGCATTCGGAGTGGTGACGATCACGGACTTCGGCGCCGTCTCGCCAAAAACGATGCGTTCGATCAAGGGCAGCCTGTCGTCGTCGAGGTGCTCGATCACCTCAACCAGCACGGCGACGTCGGCTTCGGCCCAGCGACTGTCCCGGTATGTCAGCGATCCATGCAACAGCGTGACCCGACCCTCGGGCGGTCCACCGAACTCATTCAGCTTGAGACGCTTCGCAGCCCATTCCAATTCGCGCATTGCCGGGTCGAGCCCGAACAGCTTGTGGACCCATCGCTCGCGCACGAGGCGATAGAGCAGCTTGCCTTCGCCGCATCCCAGATCCGCGATAACGGCTCCGCCGGTCGCCCGAATGGCCTCGACCACTGCGTCCATGCGCAGGTCGTTCAGCCGAATGGGCACCTCCAGCGCTTCCTCAGGCGCGTCCCTGACTTCGGGGGACAGTGACTGGCCGGCCGTCTCGGGAGCGAGCCGCTCAAGGGCGATGCGGGCCAACGCACCGCGATTGCGCAGATAGCGGCGCACGATCAGGTCTTTGGCGGGATGGTTTTCCAGCCAGCCTTCACCCTTTGACAGCAGCTTGTCGATCTCGGCCTCACCGACCCAGTAGTGCTTTGCGTCGTCCAACACAGGGATCAGGACATAGAGGTGGTTCAGCAAACCGCTTAGCCGGCCTGTCCCAGTCAGCTTCAGATGACCGTATCGCCACTTGCCTGCCCCATCCCCGACATTCTCGATTGGCGCCAGATCGGCGGTCCAACCCAAGGGTTCGAACAGGTCTCGAACCAGTGCCTCGCCACCATGCATCGGCAGCGGTGTCACCACGGCCTCCAGCGGCAACGCGCTTTCGGCCAGTTCCTGGCGCTCCTTTGAAATGCCGGTCATCGCGGTCCGCAGCATTTTGTTGAGCGCCACCGACAGGAAGGACGATGCCGCATATGGCCTGTCGTTTACATATTGGTCCAGCAGGCCTTCCGCCTGGCCCTTGCCCCGTACGAGCCCGATCGGGTCGACATCGAGGAGAAGTGCGGCCTCGCAACGCTCCTCGGTTGCCTCGGGATAGAACAACCACGCCTTTCCGAAGGCGAGCTCGGTCTCGTGCAGACGATCGGGATGCTTGTGCAGCAAGAAACCGAGATCTGTGGCCGGACGATGTGTTGTAGCAACGGACAGGAACATCAGCGATCGATAGCGCAGACCGGCAGAATAACCAATGGCGTTGCACGGCTATCTACTGAGCCTGGACTGGGGCGCTATGCGCTGGCCGAGTGAGCAGGCACCACAAACAAAAAGGCAGGCGCCGCGCTGGCGCCTGCCTTTTTGCTTCGGTGGATGGCGTCGTGCGTTACGCCGCTGCCGCAACCTGCTTGCCGGCGGTTCCGGCCACCACCGCGTTGACCTTGGCAGTCGCCTTGGCGATCGCGGCATCAACGGCGTCCGGGCCCATGCCAACGCCTTCGATGCGGATGACGTCGACATCGGTCATGCCGAGGAAGCCGAGCACGCCAAGCAGATAGGGGATGGCGTGATCCATCTGCACGGCCGCGCCCTCGGAATAGATGCCGCCGGAAGCGAGCACGATATAGACCTTCTTGCCGTTGACGAGACCCTTCGGCCCGCCTTCGCCGTAGGAGAAGGTCTTGCCCGAACGGGCGACGTGATCGACCCACGACTTCAGGGTCGAGGAGATGCCGAAGTTGATGAAGCCGGTGGCGAGGATGATGGTGTCGGCGGCGAAGAGCTCGTCGAGCACCGCGTCCGAGACGCCGACGACTTCGGCCTGGCGCTGGCTGCGCGCCTCGGCGGGCGTGTAGATGCCGGTCGAATAGTCGGGATCGATATGCGGCAGCGGATTGGCGACGAGATCGCGCACGACAAGCGTGTTCGACGGATCGGCGGCAAGCAGCTTGTTGGCAAGCTCGGTGGCGATGCGGGTCGAGTGCGAGGCGGCGCCGCGCGGGCTCGAGGTGACAAGAAGAATGGACATTGCGGGGCTCTCCAGTGGGATTGAACTGTCCCGCTGAATATGGGTCGCTCGACTCATTCGAAAAACTGGTATATTTTCTATACGATCCATCCACAAAATAGATATAACGATGCAGCCCAATCCGACGCTCGACCAGTTGCAGATCCTGGTGGCGGTTGCCGACACCGGCAGTTTCTCGGCCGCCGGCCGCAAGCTGAACCGAGCGCAATCCGTCATCAGCTATGGCATCGCCAACCTGGAGGCGCAGCTTGGGCTGAAACTGTTCGAGCGCGAGGGGACGCGCGAACCGCAACTGACCGTAGTCGGACGGGCGATGCTCGAAGATGCGCGGCGCATGATCGGCGTGCTGCAGCGTATGCGCTCGCGGGTCGACGGCCATCATCAGGGACTGGAGGCCGAAGTCGCGCTGTCGGTCGATGCGGCGCTGCCGTCGCCGGTACTGGTGCGGGTGCTGAAGGCGTTCGAGGCGCAGTTTCCGACCGTGATGCTGCGCCTGCATATCGGCACGCTGGGCGTCATTCCCGATCATGTGCTCAGCGGCCAGGCCGACCTTGGCATCGGCGGCATGCTGGGCGAGGTCGACGTCCACCTCGTGCGCATCGGCTTCATGTCGATCGTGCTGGCCGCCGCGCCCAGCCATCCGCTGGCGCTGCTGCCGAAGCCGGTGACGCTCGAGGATGCGCGCGAACATACGCAACTCGTCGTCACCGACCAGTCCGAACGCACCAAGGGACGCGACTTCGGCGTCTTCGCCTACCGCACCTGGCGGCTGACCGATATGCGCACCAAGCATATGCTGATGCGGGAGGGGCTTGGCTGGGGAGGCCTGCCGCGCTGGCTGATCGCCGACGATCTGGCAAGCGGCAGGCTGGTGGAGCTCGACCTCGAGGTCTTCAGGGAGGCGCGTTCGCCGCTTTTTGCCATGCATCGCAATGACAGCAGCCCGAAGCCGGCTGCGGCCTGGCTGATCGACCGGTTCAAACGAGGGCTCGGCTGCTTCAACGAGATGGAGCCGGGCGTGTGGACCGAGGAGGAGCCGGAGACAGACCGTCGATCAGCGCCATGAGCACGGCGCGGTAGTCGCCGCTCGATGCTCCCGCTTCGACGGCAAGCGCGGCGCGGTCGAAGGCAGCGGCGAGCAATGCGGTCAGCGGCTCGATCGGCAGTCTTGCCATGGACTGCTCGCGCATCGCCGCGACGAGGCCTTCGCGCAGCGAACGGTTGCCATGGCGGTTGTCGATCTCATCCATGGCGGATCGGCCGAGCACGGCAGGCCCGTCCAGCAGCAGCAGCCGAGTGCGGCCCGGCGCCCGCATCGCCGCGAGATAGGCGTCCGAGCCGGCGATCAGCGCGTCGCGGGCAGGGAGCGATGCGGGCGAGGCGCGCTCGATCTCTTCGGCCACCGCGCCAGCCTCCTGCTCGACCACGGCGGCAAACAGCGCCTGCTTGTCGGCGAAATGGTGATAGAGCGCGCCTCGGGTGACGCCGGCGGCGGCGACGATCTCCGGCGTGCCGGTCTCGGCATAGGACTTTTCGGTGAATAGTTTTCGTGCGGCGTCGATCAGATCGGCGCGCGTCGCCTCGGTGCGGTCGCGGTTGGAGCGGCGCGAGGATCCTCGTTGCATACATGCAGCCTGTATGTTAATTGCATTTACATGCAGACTGTATGTTGTTTGACGGGAGAAGGAAAGATGAAGACGACGAGCTACTATCCGGTGCTGATGACAGGCGACGTCGCCGGTACGAAAGAATTTTATGTCGAGCATTTCGCCTTCAAGCCGCTGTTCGAGAGCGACTGGTATGTGCATCTGCAGTCGGCCGAGGACCGCCGGGTCAATCTCGGCATCGTCCAGGGCGACCACGAAACGATCCCGGAGGAAGGGCGGGGCCGCACGTCGGGCCTGCTGATCAATTTCGAGGTCCGCGACCCCGACGCGATCTATCAGCGGGTGCTGGCCGCCGGCCTGCCGATCCTCAGAACTCTCTGCGACGAACCTTTCGGCCAGCGCCATTTCATCACCAGGGATCCGAACGGCGTGCTGATCGACGTGATCAAGCCGATCCCGCCGAGCCCCGAATTTCAGGCGCAGTTCGTGCAGGGAGCGGCGGCGGGCTGAGCGGCGACCGTTGGCGGCAATTGTCGGCATGGCGATGCCGGCGGGCGGCCGCCTGGCGGGCCGAGTGCCTCGCGAAGCAAAGCGCATGCTGCCGTTAAAGTCGCCCGTGATTTTCAAGTTACGGATGATCCAAGCGGCGGTTTCACTTTCCAGACGGCAATAATCCTTGCGAAAAACCTTGTTTGCCTATTGTATTGTTCAGCAATAGCGGTGTCGGGGGATAGCTATGGCCAGTCGAGGAGAGGAATCAAATTCTGGCCCGTATACCGACAAATTCGAGACGGTTCTGCGGGCGGAGTATGACGCCATCCTCGATCGCCGCCGCGCGCTCGGCGTCGATGCATCAAAAGATACTGGCGGCAAGCCCGCTTCCGTTGCCAAGGGTGATCCAGCCTGGCTGTTCGGCGTGGCGCTTTCGGGTGGCGGGATAAGATCGGCTTCGCTCTGCCTCGGCGCGCTTCAGGCCCTCGACCAGTACAAGCTCATACCTCGGATCGACTATCTGTCGACGGTATCGGGCGGCGGCTACATCGGATCGGCGATGATCGCCGACATGACGCGCCAGGAACTCGCGCCGGCGAAAAGTGGCAAGCGCAAGCGGCCCGATTTTCCCTTCGCCTCGGGCGACGACGTGCGCGACAACGCGCTGGTCGGCCACATCCGCGACAACAGCCGTTTCCTGGCGCCGCGCGGCTTCCAGGATATCACGCTGTCGATCGGCATTCTGATGCGCGGCTGGATGGTCAATGTCCTGCTGTTGCTGACGCTGATCCTGCCGCTGGCGACATTCGTCATCCTGACCAACCCGACCACCGATCATCTCGGGCACAGCATCGTGCTCGACGTCGCCAACTGGCTCTTCGGCGACGATTGGGGCAAGGCGGGATGGGCCGCCAGCCTGCGGTCGCTGGTGGCCAACCCGTTCGTGCTCTCGCGTTCGATGATGGTGGTTCTCGCCGTCTGGCTGGTCGTCTGGGGATTGCGACGGTCCTATACCGACAGCTATGCCTTTGCGCGCAAAGGCGAGCGCCTGGAACAGGACAGCAGATGGGCCAAGGGCGGTCGCACCCTGCTGCTGGTCACCGCCGGCCTGCTCCTGATTGAAATTCAGCCGAAGATCATCCTGTGGCTGATCGAGGTGACCTCTCCGAAGGCTGGTCATCGGCAGACGACAATGGAGACGCTCAAGGTGCTGATCACGGCGGCCGCGGCAATCGTCACAGCCACCGCCGCCTTCAGGGGTATTCTGATTTCCTGGCTGCAGAAGGCCTTGAATTCGCCGGGGATCGGACACCAGCTGCGCGGCTATCTGGCGCGCGCGGCATTTCTTGCACTCGGTCTTGCCCTGCCCCTGCTGATCTACGGCTTCTTTCTGCTGATCACGATCTGGGGCATCAAGATCTTTTCGCCGATCACGATCTGGGGCTTCGACGTATCGTGGCTGTTTGGCCGCGACAGCGGCTATGCCTACGGTCCAGCCTGGCTGACGGCCGACAATCGCGTCCTGTTCACGATCCTTGTCATATCGATGGCGCTGTTTCTGGCGGCGCGAACCTTTGTGGTTCGTTATCTCGCCGACGATCTGGCCCCCGGCCGGCTCAGTGGCTTCTTTGGCGCGATGAGGCATGACTATAGCGGATCGGTGGTCATCAAGGTGCTGCTGCTCGTTGCATGCTCAGCCATTTTCGCCGTGGCCGCCAGAATGGCGAAAGGGGTCTGGCAGCACGACGAATCCACCGTGCTGCTCAACTATCTGGCCATCAGCGCCATCGTCACAATGGTGGCCTTCAACTTCACCGAGAATGCCAATGGGTTGCACCGCCTTTACCGCGACCGGCTTCGGCAGGCA
>NZ_RZOS01000268.1:0-7851 GCF_004022605.1 Mesorhizobium sp. M4B.F.Ca.ET.089.01.1.1 | reverse complement strand
GGTTCTATTCCTGGCAGTAGTGGATCGGCCGTGAAAAACGAGTAGTGGATCGGCCGTCAAAAACGAAAGTCGCCCGCGCGTTGCGGCGCGGGCGAGACAAAGTTCGGCCTTTGCGCGGTCGCAGAGCGAATGCGCGGTGGAATTGCCTAGCTGTGGCTTTGCTGGGTCACGATCACCGGGATCAGCAGATCGCCCCAATTGCCGTCGCCGCCATGATGTCTGGCCGAACGCACCAGTTCCACCGAGACGCCCGCTTCGACCGCCTTCATCACCGACTGGTTGAGCCTGTGCAGGTCATTGGCCAGCATGCGGATGGTTGCCTGCTGGTCGACGCTCATCGCCGAGGATTGCTCTTCGGCTCTTTCCTTGACGCGGCTAATCGATGCCATTGGTCTTCTCCTTTAAGTTGCCTTTCGGGCGTTTCCTCTGTTGGTCGTTTCTTGCACCGGCTCACTCTGCCGCCGGCTTGAACTGCGCGTGTTCGGTCGATTCATGCATGGCCGTTGTCGAGGACTGGCCGCCGCTGATCGCCATCGACACCGCATCGAAATAGCCGGTGCCGACCTCGCGTTGGTGCTTGGTCGCGGTGTAGCCATGAACCTCGGCCGCGAATTCGGCTTCCTGCAATTCCGAATAGGCTGCCATCTGCCGCGCCTTGTAGCCACGCGCCAGCTCGAACATGCCGAAGTTGAGCTGGTGGAAACCAGCCAGCGTGATGAACTGGAACTTGTAGCCCATGGCGCCGAGTTCCCGCTGGAACTTGGCGATCGTCGCGTCGTCGAGGTTCTTCTTCCAGTTGAACGACGGCGAGCAGTTGTAGGCCAGCAGCTTGCCCGGATGATGCTTGCGCACGCCCTCGGCGAACTTCCTGGCCTGCGCCAGATCCGGCTTCGAGGTCTCGCACCAGATCAGGTCCGCGTGCGGCGCGTAAGCGATGGCGCGCGCGATGCACGGCTCGATGCCGTTCCTGACCTGGTAGAAGCCTTCGACCGTGCGGCCGGCCTCATAGTCGACGAAGGGCCGGTCGCGCTCGTCGATGTCCGAGGTCAGAAGCTTCGCCGCCTCGGCGTCGGTGCGCGCCACGACCAGCGTCGGCGTGCCCATCACGTCGGCCGCGAGACGGGCCGCATTGAGGTTGCGGATATGCGCCGCCGTCGGGATCAGCACCTTGCCGCCGAGATGGCCGCACTTCTTCTCCGACGCCAGCTGGTCCTCGTAGTGGACGCCGGCGGCGCCCGCCTCGATGAATGCCTTCATGATTTCGAAGGCATTGAGCGGCCCGCCGAAGCCAGCCTCGGCGTCGGCGACGATCGGCGCGAACCAGGTCTCGACCGAAAGTCCCTTGCCTTCGGAGGTCTCGATCTGGTCGGCGCGCTGCAGCGTGCGGTTGATGCGCTTGACCAGTTCCGGCGCCGCGTTGGCCGGGTAGAGCGACTGGTCGGGATACATGGCGGACGCGGTGTTGGCGTCGGCCGCGACCTGCCAGCCCGACAGGTAGATCGCCTTCAGCCCGGCTCTGACCTGCTGCATGGCCTGGTTGCCGGACATCGCGCCGAGCGCGTTGACGAAGTCCTCCTCGTGGATGAGCTTCCACAGCCGGTTGGCTCCCATCTCGGCCAGGCTCTGGCGGATCTGGACCGAGCCGCGCAACCGCTTCACATCCTCCGGCGAATAGGGCCGCTCGATGCCGTCGAAGCGGCCTTCGGGCGCGGATGGGACAAGGTTGTAAAAATCGGTCATTGCATACTCCAGTTCATTCGATGCCGGTTTTTGGAAACGTCGCCCATGGGAGCTGTGCGCCGTCGATGTGTGACATCATTTACATCGCACTGCGAAAAGCGCGAGGAAAACCGCAACATCGGCCGGAAAATAAGGGAAAATCAGTGTTGCGTTTGACTGGTGAGCCTTGTAAATTTGTCACGATTGTAAAAGGGCCGAGAAGGCACTTGCGGCCAAATCGTGTAAATTCCTGTCAAGGATAGATGGGGTGGCTGACCAGAAGATTTTTGCCGGGCCGCGCATCCGCCGCATCCGCAACGCCAAGGGCCTGACCCAGACGGCGATGGCCGAAGGGCTCGCTATCTCGCCGTCCTATCTCAACCTCATCGAGCGCAACCAGCGGCCGCTGACGGTGCAGCTGATCCTCAAGCTGGCATCGGTCTACAAGATCGATCCGCATGAATTGCAGGGCGAGGCGAAGGGTTCGATATCGGCGCTCAGGGAAGTGTTCGGCGATCCGCTGCTGTCGGGCGAACTGCCGGGCGACCAGGAGCTGATCGAGCTCGCCGAGGCCGCTCCCAATGCTTCCGCCGCGATGGTGAAGCTGTTTCGCGCCTATCGCGAACAGGCGGAGCGGCTTTCCGACCTCAACGAGCTTCTGGCGCGCGAAGGCCGCGCCACCGCCCTGTCCGGCGCCCGCCTGCCGGTCGACGAGGTGCACGAAATCTTCGAGCGCCGGCCGAACCATTTCACCGCCCTGGAGGAGGAGGCCGAGGCCTTCACGGCGCTGCTCGATCCTGGCGACGACCTGTTCGGCGCGCTGAAGACCTGGCTGAAGCGCGAATATGGCATCGTCGTCAAGGTGCTGCCGGTCGCCACCATGCCGAACTGGCGCCGCCGCTACGACCGCCATTCGCAGCGCCTGTTCCTGTCGGAACGGCTGTCGCCTTTCGACCAGTTGCGCGAGGTGGCGATGGAAGCCTCGCTGATCCGCATGACGGTCGCGGTCGCCGGCGAGATCCAGGCACTGAAGCTGGCGACTGACGAGGCCCGCCGGCTGGCGCGCTTCGAGCTTGGCCGTTACGCCGCCCACGCGCTGATGATGCCCTATCAGGCGTTTCACGCGGCCGCGCTGCGCTCCCGCTACGACATCGACGTGCTGCGTTCGCGCTTCGGCGTGTCCTTCGAGCAGGCGGCCAACCGCCTGACCATGCTGCAGCGGCCGGGCGCGGCGGGCGTGCCGTTCTTCATGCTGGAGGTCGACAATGCCGGCAACCGCTTCCGCAAGGCCGGCAGCCAGGGCTTTCCGCAGAGCCGCTTCGGCGGCGGCTGCCCGAAGCTCGCCGTCCATGCCGCCTTCACCCAGCCCGGGCAGATCCTGGTGGAAGCGGTGGAAATGCCGGACGGCGCCGAATTCCTCTGCATTGCCCGCACGCTGGAAGGTCCACAGGGCGCCTTCTCGGAGCGGCCGCGCCGCACGGCGCTGCTCATCGGCTGCGATATCGGCTTTCGTGACGAGATCGTCTATGGCGGAGCCCTTCCGGGGACGGCGAGCGGCAAGTCGGGGCAGGGCGTCGCCGTTGCCACGCCGGTGGGACCCGCCTGCCGGCTCTGCGAACGCATAGGTTGCCTGGCGCGCGCCGAGCCGCCGGTGACGCGGCCGCTTGGCCTCGACGAGATGGTGACCGGCCTGAGCGCTTTCGATTTCCAGTGACGTCGACTGTGCTGGTCGGCCCGGAGGCTCGTCCTCCGTTGCAACAGCAAGCCATTGCGGTTTCCCCCCGCAATATTGCCGTCGGCAATATTGATTAAGCATTGGCGTCGCGATATCAAAAAAGAATTGCGCAAGGCTGGGGGGTCGGCGAATGAACAGGACAGTTTTTTGGCTTGGGCTGACGCTTGCCCTTTCAGCCTCATCCGCATTTGCGGAGAAATCCTCGGAATTCTTCAAATCGTACCAACAATACAACGATGCCGGTAAGGCATTCCTCGACAAGATCGAGCCCAGGACCGGAGCGATAGATCTCGCCGAAGGCGTGCACCTCGACCTCAAGGGCAAGTTCTACTTCCTGGACAAGAAGGATTCCGCCTCTGTCCTGACCGAGGCCTGGGGCAATCCGCCAGATGTCGGCACCGGCTCCGTCGGCATGATTTTCCCGGCAAACCACGACCCCATCTCCGAGAACAATTGGGGCATTGAGCTGCGCTGGGAAAAGATCGGCTATGTCGATGACAGCGACGCGGCGTCCATCGACTATGCTGAATTGCTGCGCGGCATGCAGGAGGACACTCGGTCGAGCAACGATCAAAGGGTGAAGGACGGATTTCAGCCCGTCACCTTGATCGGCTGGGCCTCGCCGCCGGTATACGATGCCGTCAACAAGCGCCTGCACTGGGCCAAGGAGCTGCAGTTCGGAACCGATGCCGTCCACACGCTGAACTACGATGTGCGCTTTCTCGGCCGGGAGGGCGTGTTCGTGATGAGCTACATCGCCACGGTCGATCAACTGCCGGAGATCAGGCAAAGCCTGGATGAGGTGCTCGGCATCGCCGCCTTCAGCCCCGGCAAGAAGTATGTCGATTTCAGGCCAGGTTTCGACACCGTCGCCGCCGTCGGCATCGGTGGCCTCATTGCCGGCAAGCTGGCGGCCAAGGCTGGGCTGCTGGCGGTGGCGCTGATCGCGCTGAAGAAGTTCGGCGTGATCCTGCTGGTTCCGCTGGCGGGCCTTTGGCGGCTCATTCGGCGCAACCGAGACGCCTCCTCCTAAAGTGCGATGACCGGTCTCTGCCGACCGAATGGCCGAGTTGCTGGTCGTCAGTGCGCCAAACGGAATGCGAGGCTGGATCACGCCTCGCGGCCGCCGGTGCGTTACGCCAATGCGGCGCGTTCCTGCCGCCCACCGCGCATCGAGCCGCCCTGAAATCGCCGACAGCCGCAACCATGACCGACGCCGCATCGCCAGCTTCGCCAGCCGTCCCGCCGCGCCCGGCCATCTCGCCCGGCGAGGAGCGCATCGGCATGCTGCTGGTGTTCCTGTCGGCGCTGATGTGGAGCTTTGGCGGCACCATCGCCCGTTTCATCGACGTCACCGACAACTGGACGATCGTGTTCTGGCGCTCTCTCTGGGCGGTGGCGTTTCTGCTTTGCTTCATGGCCTGGCGCGACGGCTGGCGGGGCACGCTGAGATTGTTTCGCGACATGGGCCTGCCGGGCCTTGCCGTGGCGGTATGCTTCGCCACCGCGTCGACCTCGTTCATCGTGGCGCTTTCCTACACCACGGTCGCCAACATCCTCTTGATGCAGGCCGGCGTGCCGCTGCTGGCGGCACTGCTCGCCTGGGTGGTGTTTCGCGAGCGGGTGGCGACAGCGACCTGGGTGGCGATCGCCGCCGTCATCACCGGCGTCGCTATTATGGTCTCGGAATCG
Source organism: Mesorhizobium sp. M4B.F.Ca.ET.089.01.1.1 (assembly GCF_004022605.1). Lineage (NCBI taxonomy): Bacteria > Pseudomonadati > Pseudomonadota > Alphaproteobacteria > Hyphomicrobiales > Phyllobacteriaceae > Mesorhizobium > Mesorhizobium sp. M4B.F.Ca.ET.089.01.1.1. The sequence goes on along the minus strand of NZ_RZOS01000268.1, from coordinate 2,705 downwards.
CTCGATGGCGCGGTGTCTCCCATCGGCGATGGCCTGGCGCTGCTGATCGCCTGCATGTTTTCGATCGCCACCGTGATCACCCGGCGCTTCGCCCATGTGCGCATGACGCCGGCCAACTGTCTCGCCGCGCTGCTCGCCTGCGCCTTTGCCGCATCCCAGGCGTCGCAGTTCGCCGTGTCCAGCCGCGACATGGCTTTCCTGTTTGCCTTCGGCGTCCTCAATCTTGGCGTCGGCCTTGCCTTCTTCGCCACCGGCGCCCGTCTCGTTCCGGCGGCGATGGCGGCACTCCTTGGCACGTTCGAGCCGATCCTCGGCCCGATCTGGGTCTGGCTCGTGCATTCCGAGGTGCCATCGGCGCGCACGATTGTCGGCGGCGCGGTCGTCGTCGCCGCGCTCCTCGTCCACATCGCTCTCGAGTTCAAGCGCCAGGCGCGGCCCGAGCGGCCGGGCGTCACCGGCGTGCCGTCTCCGAATTGATGAAGCGCAGGCGCCAAAGCGCGCGATGAGCCATTGACAACGTCGCTGCCGGGCGGGCAGGCTAAGAGCACGGCAACAACAAGACAGGCGTATCTTGCCAAGTCTCAATGCCGGTCCGATCGGGACCGGACCACATCGTCGTATCCCTGCCCGCGCCATGGCGAAAGCCTCTGACGACGTCGGCACACCCCCCAGGCCACGGCAACGGCCCAAAGCTTTTTCCGGCTCCGCATCGCACCGCCTCTATGCCGGCTGTTCGCGCTTGTCGCTCCCCGGAAAGCTCAATAATCTGAAGCAAAAGCCCAGCCGCGCGGACACCGCGACGGATTGGCGACGGAACACTCACCAAAGGAGAACAACATGATCCGCAAAGCGCTCTGGCTTTCGGCGACATCGGTATTTCTGGCGCTTTTGACGCCTGCCGGTCACGCCGAGGACCGCGTCGTCAACGTCTTCAACTGGTCCGATTATATCGACCCGACGATCATCGAAGACTTCACCAAGAAGACCGGCATCAAGGTCGTCTATGACACCTTCGATTCCAACGAAATCCTGGAAACCAAGCTGCTGGCTGGCGGCAGCGGCTATGACGTCGTCGTGCCGAGCGGCAATTTCCTTGCCCGCCAGATCCAGGCCGGCGTTTTCCAGAAGCTCGACAAATCGAAACTGCCGAACCTCTCCAACATGTGGGACACGGTTTCGGAAAGAACCGCCAAATACGACCCCGGCAACGAGTACTCCATCAATTACATGTGGGGCACGGTGGGCCTCGGCTACAACATCAAGAAGGTGCAGGCAGCGCTTGGCACCGACAAGATCGACAGCTGGGACGTGTTCTTCAATCCGGACAATCTGGCCAAGCTGAAGGATTGCGGCGTCTATGTGCTGGATTCGCCGGCTGACATCATCCCGGCCGCGCTGAAATATCTCGGCCTCGACCCCAACAGCACCTCTCCCGACGAGATCGCCAAGGCCGAGGAAGCGTTGCTGAAGGTGCGGCCTTATATCCGCAAGTTCCATTCGTCGGAGTACATCAATGCGCTCGCCAATGGCGACATCTGCCTGGCTGTCGGCTGGTCGGGCGACGTCTTCCAGGCGCGCAACCGCGCCGTCGAGGCCAAGCAGGGCGTCGAGATAGGCTACTCGGTGCCGAAGGAAGGCGCCCAGATGTGGTTCGATCAGATGGCGATCCCCGCCGACGCGCCGCATGTCGCCGAAGCGCATGAGTTTCTCAACTACATGATGACGCCGGAGGTGATCGCGAAGTCGTCGAATGCGGTGCTCTATGCCAACGGCAACAAGGCCTCGCAGCAGTTCGTCGACAAGGCGCTTCTGGACGACCCGGCGGTCTATCCGGACGCGGCGACCCTGGAGAAGCTCTACACCGTCCAACCCTACGATCCGAAGACCCAGCGCGTCATCACGCGCACCTGGACCAAGATCGTGACCGGCCAGTAGGCAAATCGGCACGACCCCGGCGGCAGGCCGCCGGGGTCGTGCTCTTTGGGGGCAAGACAAAAGGACGGAGTGGGGAACATGAAATCGCTTGGCAGCATCCGCAGGGACTTCGCGCCATGGAACGACCCGAACGCCAAGCCATACATCCAGTTCGACAATGTCACCAAGAAGTTCGGTGACTTCATCGCCGTCAACAACCTGTCGCTGACCATCTTCGAGCGCGAGTTCTTCGCGCTGCTCGGCGCCTCCGGCTGCGGAAAGTCGACGCTTTTGAGGATGCTTGCCGGTTTCGAGGAGCCGACCGCCGGGCGCATCCTGCTCGATGGCCAGGACCTGCGCGGCATCCCGCCCTATCGGCGGCCGGTCAACATGATGTTCCAGTCCTATGCGCTGTTCCCGCACATGACGGTCGAGAACAACATCGCCTTCGGCCTCAAGCAGGAAGGCATGCCCAAGTCCGACATCGAAAAGCGCGTCGCCGAGATGCTGAAGCTGGTCAAGCTCGAGCAGTTCGCCAAGCGCAAGCCGCACCAATTGTCGGGTGGCCAGCGCCAGCGTGTCGCGCTCGCCCGCTCGGTCGCCAAGCGCCCCAAGGTTCTGCTGCTGGACGAGCCGCTTGGCGCGCTGGACAAGAAGCTGCGCGAGGAAACGCAATTCGAACTGATGGACCTGCAGCAGGAGCTCGGCCTCACCTTCGTCGTCGTCACCCACGACCAGGAAGAGGCGATGACCATGGCCGACCGCATCGCCATCATGGACAAGGGCGAGGT
>NZ_RZOS01000267.1:0-7864 GCF_004022605.1 Mesorhizobium sp. M4B.F.Ca.ET.089.01.1.1 | reverse complement strand
GAGAAGGACGGCACGCAGGGTCCTGGTTACGCGCCAGGCATGGCGCTGATGGGCAAATATGTGCTGATCGGCGAGGGCGCGCGCGGCTCGCTCGCCAAGCGGCTGATCGCCAAATACCAGCTTTCCGATGGCCGCGAGCCGGCCAAGTTCGGCATCGGTCTGAAAGAGCTCTGGCAGGTCAAGCCGGAGCACCACAAGCCTGGCCTCGTCCAGCATTCCTTCGGCTGGCCGCTCGACATGAAGACCGGCGGCGGCTCCTTCCTCTACCATCTGGAAGACAACCAGGTGGCGGTCGGCTTCGTCGTCCATCTCAACTACAAGAACCCCTGGCTCTCGCCCTTCGAGGAATTCCAGCGCTTCAAGACGCATCCGGCGATCAAGGGCACTTTCGAGGGCGCCAAGCGGATCGGCTATGGCGCACGCGCCATCACCGAAGGCGGCTGGCAGTCGGTGCCGAAGCTGTCCTTCCCGGGCGGCGTGCTGATGGGCTGTGCTGCCGGCTTCGTCAACGTGCCGCGCATCAAGGGCTCGCACAATGCGGTGCTGTCGGGAATGCTGGCGGCCGAGCATGTCGCGCAAGCGATCGCCGACGGCCGCGCCAATGACGAGCTTGCGTCCTACGAGGCTGCGTGGCGCGCGACCGACATCGGCAAGGATTTGAAGACGGTGCGCAACGTCAAGCCGCTGTGGTCGCGCTTCGGCACCATCATCGGCGTCGGCCTCGGCGGCCTCGACATGTGGCTGAACACGCTGTTCGGCTTCTCGCCCTTCGGCACGCTGAAGCACGGCAAGGCCGACTACGCGACGCTGGAGCCGGCGACCAAGCACCAGAAGATCGCCTATCCGAAGCCCGATGGCGTGCTGACCTTCGATCGGCTCTCCTCGGTTTTCCTGTCCAACACCAACCACGAGGAAAATGAGCCGGTCCACCTTATCGTCGGCGACGCGGCACTGCAGCAGCGTTCCGAGCACGATGTCTTTGCCGGGCCGTCGACGCGCTATTGCCCGGCCGGCGTCTACGAATGGGTCGACAAGGACGGCAACGCCGCTGCCGATCCGTCGGCCAAGGACGTGCGCTTCGTCATCAACGCGCAGAACTGCGTCCATTGCAAAACCTGCGACATCAAGGACCCCAACCAGAACATCAACTGGGTGCCGCCACAAGGCGGCGAAGGCCCGGTCTATCAGGGCATGTGAGAGCGGCGGCCCGACCGGGACGTCTCGACCGCCGCCCAAACGAAGAGCCGGCGAGGGGCCGGTTTATCCGGGCAGGTTACGGGCCTGTTGAAACCGCGGCGCGCTTGTGGTTCCCTTTCCTGAAAGTGGAGGGACGGCCATGCGCCTCGCGGTCCTGGCATGCCTTGCAGCGGTCGGCAGCCTGTGCGGCTTAACCCCGGCGGCATCGGCCGGCACCAAGCTGCTGGTCAAGACGCGAACATACGACATCGCGGGCACGACGGGTGCTGCCCTGGTCGAGGCAATGGACCGCAAGGGCCCCAAGCACGGCTTCATGACCCGCGCCATCGCGGACACTGCCTACACGGTGAATTGGGATCTCGCCATGAGCCGCACCGACGGGGTCTGCCACCTGCGGCAGGCCGACGGCGTGCTCGACCTCACCTACACCTATCCGCGTCTGGCGCAGCCGGCCAGTGCCGCGCTCGAACGCCGCTGGAAGCGGTTCTTTGCCGGCGTCCGCGCGCATGAGGAGACGCATGGCCGCATCGCCAGGCGCATGATGCAAGCCACCGCGAAGTCGGTCCGTGGGCTCAAGCGTGCCGACAACTGGTTCTGCACCGGCACCCGCCAGGAGGCAAGGCGCCGCATCAACGCCATCTATGCCGAATACGAGGCCAAGCAGAACGCTTTCGACGCCCGCGAGCATCGCGACGGCGGCCATGTCGAGCATCTGGTGGATGGTTTGACCAAGCCCTGAGCGGACGGGAACGTCGCGCTAACCACGCGTCTTGCCGAACCGAGCCATGGCTGCAAGTGCGGTCTCATGCTCGTCGTCGGGCTTCTTCTCTTCCGCCCGCAGCGAAAACTCCACCAGCACCGGAAGGTGATCGGAGCCAGTTTCCTCCAGCCGCGTCGCCGAGTGGATCGTCACTGCGCCCTTGCTGAACACCTGGTCGATCGGCAGGCCGGCGAAGCGCCGCAGGACATCGGGCAGCTTGATGTACATCCAGGTCGGCCCGGCGGACGGCATGACGGTAAGCTTGCCGAGCGCCGCGACACGCCGCACCGCCGCGCTCCACGGCACGGCGTTGCAGTCGCCGGCCATGATCGCCGTCTCGCCAAGCGAGGCGAGCTGCTCCGACAGTTCACCGATCTGCCAGGACTGCTCGCGCGGACATGGCCAGCTGAGATGGATCGCGGCGACATCGGCGCTGACACCGCCGAAATCGACGCTCGCGATCGCCATCGCCCCGCGCCGCTCGCAGTGCGGCTCGGTGCCGGCGGAGAATGGACGCCTGGAGAGCAGCGCCACGCCGAACACGCCGTTGGGATAGGGACAAAGGATCCGGTAGGGATAGGCGCTGGTGATGTAGCCGAGCTCGGTCGTCCACATCTCCGACACCTCGTCGAGGGTGATCACGTCGGGATTGGTCCGGCCGATCAGCGACAGCACCTTCTTCGGCGTCGGATTGTCGTAGCGCAGATTCATCTGCAGCAGGCTGTAGACGATCTGGTCTGCGGGCTTGGCGACCGCCTGCACCGGCCATAGCCTGGGCTGTGTGCTGAGCGTGGTGGCGAAGCTGGCGACGGCAAACAGCAATCCCGCGGCCGCCTGCAGGCGAAACGACGAGGCAAGCAGCGGCAACGCCAGAAGCGCGACCAGCACGGCGAGATGGACGCGGAAATGCGAGAAGGAATCGAAGGCCGGATGCAGCGTGCCGAAAAACCCGGCCACCAAAGCGGCCGAGAACGCCATCATTGCCAGGAATGTCACCCCAGCCACCATGTTCGGGCGCGCGCCGCTTGTTCTCATCGAAGTCGTGGTCTGCTGAATACCGCCGGCGATCCGTCCGGCCTGCTTATCCGCTAAATTGCGGCGCGATCAAGACGAAGCATTGCCTCGCCGAGGGTTTCAGGGCTGGCCGGCTACTGGAAGGCCGTCTCCGAAAAGCTCCTGAGCTTGCGCGAATGCAGCCGCTCCATCGGCATCCCGGCCAGCTTCTCCATCGCCTTGATGCCGATGGTCAGGTGCTGCGCCACTTGCCGCTTGTAGAACTCGGTCGCCATGCCCGGCAGCTTCAATTCGCCATGCAGCGGCTTGTCGGAAACGCAGAGCAGAGTGCCGTAGGGCACGCGGAAGCGGAAGCCGTTGGCGGCAACGGTCGCCGATTCCATGTCGAGCGCGATCGCGCGCGACTGCGACAGCCGCTGCACCGGCCCGCGCTGGTCGCGCAGCTCCCAGTTGCGGTTGTCGATGGTGGCGACGGTGCCGGTGCGCATGATGCGCTTGAGATCGTAGCCCGAAAGGCCGGTGACCTCGGCGACCGCTTCCTGCAGCGCCACCTGTATCTCGGCCAGCGGCGGGATCGGCACCCAGACCGGCAGATCGTCGTCCAGCACATGGTCCTCGCGCACATAGGCATGCGCCAGCACATAGTCGCCCAGCGCCTGCGTGTTGCGCAGGCCCGCGCAATGGCCGAGCATCACCCAGGCATGCGGTCGCAGCACCGCGATATGGTCGGTGATCGTCTTGGCGTTGGACGGGCCGACGCCGATATTGACCATGGTGATACCGCCATGGTTCGGCTTCTTCAAATGATAGGCCGGCATTTGCGGCAGGCGCTGCGGCGGCGCGCCTTCGGAGGGCACGCTCGATCCGGCATGGGTGATGACATTGCCAGGCTCGATGAATTCGGCGTATCCGCCGCCGCCGCTCTCCATCAGCTCGCGGGCGCGGGCGACGAATTCGTCGATGTAGAACTGATAGTTGGTGAACAGCACGAAATTCTGGAAATGCTGCGGGCTGGTCGCCGTGTAGTGCGTCATGCGGTGCAGCGAATAGTCGATGCGCTGCGCCGTGAACGGCGCCAGCGGCCGCGGCTCGCCGAAGGCCACTTCGAACGTGCCGTTGGCGATCTGGTCATCGGTGCCGTCGAGATCGGGCACGTCGAACAGGTCGCGGATCGGCCGCTTGATGCGCTCGGCGGCTGTGCCGTCGACATAGGTGCCCTCCAGGAAGGCGAAATGCAGCGGGATGGGCGTTGTCGATTCCGACACCGTCACCTGGACGCCGTGATTGCGCATGATCAGCCGAAGCTGCTCGACGAGATAGTTTTCGAACAGCATCGGCTGGGTGACCGTGGTCGAGAAATGGCCGGGCGTCGGCATGTGGCCGTAGGCCTGGCGCGAATCGACCTGGCTGAACGACGTCGTGGTGACGCCGATCTCGGGATAGAAGGCCCGGTAGCGCTTGTTGTTGTCGCCGCCGGCGGCCAGTGCCGCGAAGGAATCGCGCAGGAACTTGGTGTTGCGGTCGTAGAGCACCTGCAGCGCGGCCACCGCTTTCCTGGCGTCGTTGAAACTCTGCCTGCCGAAAGGCTCAGGCATGACGACAGATTCGATGGCTTGGGGGTAGATTCGCTTTTCCATGGCTCAATATAGAGACTTGGAAGAGCGGTTGGGAGGGGGAGCCAAGCCGGAACACAGCGTGAGCGCCGATTTTGTTCGTCCAAGGTTCAAGGTGTGTTGAGATTCAGGTCAGGCCGCGCCGAGTTGCAGGCCGGCATCCCCTGAATATCGACGCACCTCACCCGCGCTGCAGGGCGACCAGCAGGACAAAGCCGACACCGGACTTCTTCGGCGACGGCGCTTCGATCGTCGCGCTTGTATCGGCGCGCATCATCGGCACCGCCAGCACCGGGGCGGCGAGCAGCACCAGGATGAGCGCCGCCCGCGGCAGGAGCCGAAGGGCCTTCAGGGCGCTGGTGGTGATGATGCGGTCCATGATCGTAGCTTCTCTTTTGAGGGTTTGTCGGTTCAGCGGTTGAAATGGTTCATGCAGTTCGGCCGGCAGGAATTGGCAGCGTCCCAGGCCCGGGCCGGGCGGCCTGTCTCGGCCACCAGGACGGCGAAAAGCATGCCAAACAGGCTCATCAGCAGGCAGACGATGGTGAAGCGGCGGGCGAGCATTGCGTTGGTCCTCTCCTTCAATGCCAAGGAGAATGCCCGAGCGCCGCTGAACCGGCTCTGATGCCGGCATTCATCTGCGGTTCAAGTTCGTTGACGGGTTTTGAGGCGGCGCATCGGCCGGGTAGAAAATGAAAACGGGGCCACGAGGGCCCCGTCGTCAGGTGATTGCGGCGAGGCGCAGATCAGAGCTTGTGCCAGGTCTGGCTCTTGCAGATCAGGCCGCCGAACACGCAGCCGCTCATCTTGAGCGACGTGCCCGAAAGCGTCGCCTTGCCGGCATAGGTCTTGTCTGTTTCCGGATCGGTTATGCTGCCGGCATATTTGTTGTCGCCGGCCGCCTTGAGCGAGCCGATCGTCTTGCCGGCGAACTTGCCGGTCTTCAGCGTGATGGCAAACGCGCCGCCGCCGCCGATCGCCGCCGTCTCGCCGGACTGCGTTTTCCAGTTGCCCTCGATCGGATCGGCAAAGGCCGCGCCGGCCATGATCAAGGTGGCCGCCACGGCCAGGCTCACTTTTCGAAACATGTCTGTCCTCCCTATAGGTTCCGGTGGGGCGCCGTCCCGCCTTCCTAACCCTTACGCAAACGTAAGCTAGTTCAGCTTCCGGCAAAACAAAAGCGGTGCCGCCGGGGAAGGTTGCAGGATTTTGCCGCCACCTTTCAACGCGAAATGAACGGACAGCTTCATTGCCATTGGTTCCCGTGGTTAGCGGAGTGTTGACCGGACCGTTCGAAGTTTTCGTCAAATTTGCCGCAAACAGGCTGAACTGCGGGCTTTGTATGCTTAACGAATTTCAGTGTTTACCTCTTGTTTTAGCTTTGTTTTCTTCAAATTAAGCACGCCATTTAACGACGGATTCAAGGCTCGGCTTCATCCTCGAAAGCATCGAAAGAGCAGCCCCCCGAGGGATACCAAGGGACAGAAGGAGGCAGCTCTCGGGAGCCAGACAGGGGATTGAAATGGCACGTTTTGAAATGCTTGAAGCCGGCTTCGGCGCCATGGGGGCAACTGCCCAGGCCGACATTCTTTTCGAACTGGGCATGATGTATGCGACTGGCCGCGATTGCGAGACCGACGTCGTCGCCGCCCACAAATGGTTCAACATCGCCGCCATCAAGGGTTCGGTGCGCGCCGCCGAATTGCGCTCGGAACTGTCGGCGGCGATGTCCAAGGCCGAGATCGCTAGGGCGCTGCGCGAAGCGCGCGAATGGATGACGATGCACTGACGGACAACGAGGGCGGAAACGCTTCGGGCCAAGGCCGCGCAAGACGGCCGGCACAGGGACAAGGCCGCGCAAGACGGCCGGCACCAGGGACAAGGCCGCGCAAGACGGCCGGACGAAAAGAAAGACAGGGAAGCGAGTGGGGTTTCGGGCGCGGGGGCGTTCGGGAAAGCTCGTTTGGCAAAAAGCCGCGACCGGCCGGAACAAGGCCGGCGCGGCTTTTGGCTTTCAAGCGGTCCGCGATACAATACAGGCCCAATCGAGTGCCGGCGATGCGCCAAGACATGCCAGGCGAAGGATGAAATGGTCCGGCCTCTCTAAAAGAAGCGCGGCCGGAGCGGCCGCGCGCGAGTGGAGGAGTTATATCACCATGAAAAAATTAGGTATTTTGAGCGCAGCCGCATTGGGCCTGATGATGAGCGCGCCGCTGGCATTTGCCGATGACATCACCATTTCGGTGGTCGGTCCGATGACCGGACAGCTCGCCACCATCGGCGACCAGTTCAAGCAGGGTGCGCAGGCTGCCGCCGACGCCATCAACGCCGCCGGCGGTGTCAACGGCAACCAGATCAAGCTCGACGTCCAGGACGACCAGTGCGATCCGAAGCAGGCGGTTTCCGTCGCCAACCGCATCGTCGCCGACGGCACCAAATTCGTCGATGGCCATGCCTGCTCGGGCTCCAGCATTCCGGCATCCGCCGTCTATGCCGAGGCCGGCACGCTGATGATGAGCCCGGCCTCCTCCAATCCGGAACTGACCGATGCCGCGGCCAAGGCCGGCTGGCCGACGATCATGCGCCTCTATACGCGCGACGATGCGCAGGGCGCCTTCATCGGTCCGTGGATCGCCAAGAAATATGCCGGCAAGAATGTCGTCATCCTGCATGACAAGAGCGCCTACGGCCAGGGCGTGGCCGATGCCGTCAAGGCGACGATGAATGCCGGCGGCCTCAAGGAAGTGGATTACGAAGGCATCAATGCCGGCGAGAAGGACTATTCGGCCCTCGTCACCAAGTTGAAGGAGCTCAAGGCCGACGTCGTCTATTTCGGCGGCTATCACCCCGAGGGCGGTCTCATCCTGCGCCAGGCGGCCGAGCAGAACGTCAAGTTCCAGCTGATCATGCCGGACTCGATCGCCACTCCGGAATTCTGGCAGGTCGCCGGGCCGGCCGGCGAAGGCACGATGTTCGTCTTCCCCTCGGATCCGCAGGCCAAGCCCGAAGCCAAGGACGCCATCGCCAAGATCAAAGCCGGCGGCTTCGTGCCGGAAGGCTTCACGCTGTTCTCCTACGCCGTGGTCCAGGCCTTCGCCGAGGGCATCAAGCGCGCCGGCAGCGACGATCCGGCCAAGGTCGCCGAAGCGCTGAAGAACGGCCAGCCGATCAGCACCGTGGTCGGCGACGTCGTCTTCGACGAGAAGGGCGACCTGAAGAACGCCAGCTACGACATCAACCAGTGGCACGACGGCAAATACGCGCCGATCCAGCCTTGATC
>NZ_RZOS01000266.1:0-7877 GCF_004022605.1 Mesorhizobium sp. M4B.F.Ca.ET.089.01.1.1 | reverse complement strand
GACGCGGCCGGACAGGTTTTCGCGAGCGATGGCCGCGCCCGCGGTCTCCAGCATTTCCGCCGAAATATCGAGGCCGAAGAAGCGTGCCTCGGGATAGCGGCGGGCGGCGAGGATGATGTTGCGGCCGGTGCCGCAACCGAGCTCGAGCACCGTGCCTCCGGCCGGCACGTCCAGCCCCGATATCAGCCGGTCGCGGCCAAGCAGGTAGTATTTGCGGGTCAGGTCGTAGATATGGCGCTGCCAGCGATAGACGCCGTCCATCAGTGCGGCATGGCTGGCGGGCAGTTCGGTGGTGCTCATCAGCGCTTCACATAAAGGTGGAAGCCGCCATAGATGGCCGAACGGTCGCGCGCCGAGAAGTCGCGCGAGGCCTCGGCCTCGTAGCTCCACTGGTCAAGCAGCGAGTTGGAGACGCGACCGGGCAGCAGGCTGGGCTCGGCCGCCGTGCGGAAGATGACACGGGCGCCGGCCGATGCCGTGCGGGTGATCTCCGACCACAGCGCGTTGAGCTGGTCGTCGGTCATCCAGTCCTGCGCGTCGAGCAGGATGAAGCGGTCGACCGCGCCCGCATCCTTGCCGGCGAGAAACTCGATCAGGTTGGTGTGGTTGATGGCGACGCGGTCGATGTTGTGGCGGATCACCTTGTAATTGCGCTTCTCCAGATAGGCGGGGAGTGCTGCCTCGCCGGGCTCGGGATAGCGGCGGGCAAAGGCCTGCCAGGCGAAATAATTGGTGTTCAGCGGGAAATCGCAGGCGAGCTTTTCCAGCCTGGCCTTGAGCACGCTCGCCATCGTGCCGTCGCCCGAGGTGATCAGCGAATCGTACTGCGCCGGCGGAATGCCGAGACCGAACAGCGACGCCTTGCGCGACGTCGCCCATTTCAGCAGCGGCTTTTCGAAAACCGGCGCCAGTTCCTCGTTGAAGAAGCGGCGCTGCTCGCCGATGTTGCTGGCCTGCATGATGCCCGCGGGGTCGACGCCAAAGAACTTGCCGACGCGATGTCCCATGGCGATGAACAGGCCGAGCAGGCCGGTTTGGTAGAAATTGCGGTCGAAGACCTCGATGCGCCGGCGGCCGCGCCAGTTACGGCGCTCCCAGTAGTGGCGGCTGACCGGATCGAGATGCGGGGCGATGAAGCGGTCATAGGCTTCCGAATTGTGGCTGGTGTCGGTGGCGCCGAAGAAGCGGAACAGGTCGCCCTGCGAGGGCAGGCGGCGCACCGCCTCGAGCTTCATACGGTTCAGCGCGATATGGGCGGCGTTGAGGTCGACGGCGTCGATCCGTTCGGGCGAACGGGTGAGATAGGCGAGGATGTTGCAGCCGCCCGAGGCAATGGTGACGATGCGGTGGCCGCCGCCGAGCTGCATGGCCTCCATGTCGACATCGGGGTCTTCCCAGATCTGCGGATAGACGAGGCCGGAAAACAGGAAGGCGAAGAGCCGCTCCGACATGCCGGCCTTCGACAGCGGGCGATTCTGGTAGACGGCTTTTCCAACTTCCTTGCCGCGACGAAAAACCAGATCTCCGGAAACGTCCGTCATGGCAAGGTGATTCCCCGTTTGCTTTGGCGCAAGCGGGTAGCGCAGCGTTATGACAGGCCGGTGACAGACGGGGCCTCGATAATTCTACTGCGGCGGTCATCTGAAGCGACTTCTGCGCTTACTACAGCGCCGCGCGTCCACAAGGACGCGCAAAGGACGCTGTAGCATCTTTGTTTGCGCATGATCCTTTCCGAAATCGATTTCGATTTCGGGGTCATGCGCGAAGCTCACGGACTTATGTCCGCTCCGCTTCGGTTCTCGAAAGCCACGCCACCTGAAATAGCCGCAGCGAGTTCTCGAAGCCTCCTTATGCCTTGCCGAACCCTCCAGGCGTCGGCGTGGTGACGATGACGGCCTCGCCGGCGTCGAGCACGGTCTGGTCACAGGCCTTCAGCACGTCGACAGCGCCGCCGTTGCGACGGACCTTGGTCGAGCCCGCTTCGCCGTCGCCGCCGCCGTCCAGGCCCTGCGGCGGCCGGTTGCGGTGTGAGGACAGGATCGCGCATTCCATCTTTTCAAGGAAACGGATGGTGCGCTTCGTGCCGTCGCCGGCATCCCACTTGCCCTTGCCGCCGGAGCCTTCGCGGATGTGGAAATCCTCGAGCAGCACGGGGAAGCGCAATTCCAGCACTTCCGGGTCGGTGAGGCGGGAGTTCGTCATATGGGTATGGACGCCGGAGGTGCCGGCAAAGCCGCGGCCGGAGTTCATCCGGCCGGCGGGCGAGCCCGAGCAGATCGTCTCGTAATACTGGTACTGCTTGTTGCCGAAGGTGAGGTTGTTCATCGTCCCCTGCGCATTGGCCATCGCGCCCATGGCGCCGAACAGCGCATTGGTCACATGCTGCGAGGTCTCGACATTGCCGGCGACGACGGCCGCCGGATAGGCGGGCTTCAGCATGCAGCCGTCGGGGATGACGATGTTGATCGGCCTGAGGCACCCCGCATTCATCGGGATCATGTCCTCGACCATGACGCGGAAGGCATAGAGCACGGCGGCGCGGGCGACGGGTTCCGGCGCGTTGAAATTGTTCTTCATGACCGGCGAGGTGCCAGTGAAGTCGACGATCGCCTCGCGCTTTTCCCGGTCGACCGAGATCCTGACCTTGATCACCTGACCGGTGTCGGTCGGATATTCATACTCGGAGGTGTCGGGCAGCCGTTCCAGCACGCGGCGCACGCTTTCGGCGGCGTTGTCCTGGACGTGGCCCATATAGGCCTCGACGACATCGAGGCCGAAATGCGCGACCATCTTGCGCAATTCGGCCACGCCCTTCTCGTTGGCGGCGATCTGCGCCTTGAGGTCGGCGATGTTCTGGTGCGGATTGCGCGCCGGGTAGGGGTGGTCGGTGAGCAGCGTCTCCAGTTCCTTCTCGCGGAAGCGGCCGCGATCGACGATGCGGAAATTGTCGAACAGCACGCCTTCCTCGTCGACCGTGGTGGCCAAAGGCGTCATCGAGCCGGGTGCGGTGCCGCCAACATCGGCGTGGTGGCCGCGCGAGGCCGCCCAGAACAGGATCTCCTTGCGCGCGTCATCGAACACCGGCGTCACCACGGTGATGTCGGGCAGGTGTGTGCCGCCATTGTAGGGCGCGTTCAGGGCGAAGACGTCGCCCGGATGGATGTCGCCGGAATTGAGGCGAATGATGGTCTCGACCGAGCGGTCCATGGAGCCGAGATGCACCGGCATGTGCGGCGCATTGGCGACCAGCGCGCCATGGCGGTCGAACACGGCGCAGGAGAAATCCAGCCGCTCCTTGATGTTGACCGAATAGGCGGTGTTCTGCACCGTCACGCCCATCTGCTCGGCGATCGACATGAAGAGGTTGTTGAAGACCTCCAGCATGACCGGATCGGCTTCGGTGCCGAGCGCCGCCTGGCGGCGTTTCTTCTCGGTCCGTCGCAACAGCACATGGTTCCTGGCGGTGATCTCGGCCCGCCAGCCCGGCTCCACGACGATCGTCTGGTTGGGCTCGATGATCAGCGCAGGGCCAGCGACCCAGTTTCCGGGGGCGAGCGCCTCGCGGTGAAAGATGGCCGCCTCTCGCCATTCGCCTTCGGTGAAGATTTTGCGAGTCCTGGAAGGACTTGCGGCCAGATCCTCTGTTGTCGATTCAGTTTCATCACGGCCACCCCCACCGGTATCGGTGCCTTCGACGCCGGCGGTCTCGACGATCATTGGCTTGTCGTCATAGACGAATCCGAACTGCGCCTTGTGGGCAGCTTCGAAATCGCGCCTGGCCTGGAAGATCGAACCATCGGCGAAATTCACCGGCAGCGCGGTGTCGGTGCCGTCATAGCGGATCTGCAGCACCGGCCGGGAGGCGACGGCGCCCTCGGCGATGCCTTGTGCCGCGAGCTCGGCGATGACGGCTTTCCTCAACGTCGCGACGAGCGCGTCGATCTCCGTCCTAGATTCGTCGGCGAGCGGCTTGAGCAGCGCCTGCTGGCGCGAGGCAAAGACCGACGACAGGCCGATGCCATAGGCCGAAAGCAGGCCGGAGAAGGGATGGATCAGCACCGCTTCCATGCCGAGCGCATCGGCGACCAGGCAAGCATGCTGACCGCCGGCGCCGCCAAAGCAGTTCAAGAGATATTCGGTGACGTCATAGCCGCGCTGCACCGAGATCTTCTTGATGGCGTTGGCCATGTTCTCGACGGCGATGGTGACGAAGCCTTCGGCGACAGCTTCCGGCGTGCGGCCATCGCCGATCTCGGCGGCAAGCGTGGTGAATTTATCGCGCACGGTGTCGACGTCGAGCGGCTGGCCCTGGCCGGGACCGAAGATCGCCGGGAAGAAATCGGGCTGCAGCTTGCCAAGCATGACATTGGCGTCGGTCACGGCGAGCGGGCCGCCGCGCCGGTAAGCGGCAGGGCCGGGATTGGCGCCTGCGGAATCCGGACCGGCGCGGAAGCGGCCGGCCTCATAGTGCAAGATCGAGCCACCGCCCGCGGCAACGGTATGGATGCGCATCATCGGCGCGCGGATGCGCACGCCGGCGACCTCGGTGTCGAAGGCTCGCTCATATTCGCCGTCATAGTGGGCGACGTCGGTCGAGGTGCCGCCCATGTCGAAGCCGATAACCTTGCCGAAGCCGGCGAGCATCGCCGTCTCGACCATGCCGACGACGCCGCCAGCCGGGCCGGACAACAGCGCGTCCTTGCCCTGGAACATATCGGCGGCGGTGAGGCCGCCTGAGGACATCATGAACATCAGGCGGGGGCCGGCGCCCAATTCGCCTGCCACCCTTTGCACATAGCGCGACAGGATCGGCGACAGATAGGCATCGACCACGGTGGTGTCGCCGCGGCCAACCAGCTTGATCAGCGGCGACACTTCGTGGCTGACCGAGACCTGGCCGAAGCCGAGCTTGCGACAGACTTTCGCGACGGCCTTCTCGTGGTCCGGATATTTCCAGGCATGCATGAAGACGATGGCGACCGCATCAATGCCGTCGGCTTTGGCCTGTTCGATCGCCGGGCCGCAGGCGGCGATGTCGAGCAGGCGTTCGACGCGGCCGTCGGCGCGCACGCGCTCGTCGATCTCGATGACGCGCTCATAAAGCTGCTCGGGCAGCATGATTTCCTTGGCGAAGATATCCGGACGCGCCTGATAGGCGATGCGAAGCGCGTCGCGAAAACCCTTGCTGATGAGCAGGAGCACACGGTCGCCCTTGCGCTCCAGCAGCGCATTGGTGGCGACAGTGGTGCCCATCTTGATGTCGCCGATGAGGCCTGACGGAATGGCGGCGCCGGATTTCAGCCCAAGCAGGTCGCGAATGCCCTGGATGGCGGCGTCCGCATAGGCTTCGGGATTTTCCGACAGCAGCTTGCGGGGGTGCAGCCCGCCTTGCGGGTCGCGGCCGATGACGTCGGTGAAAGTGCCGCCGCGGTCGATCCAGAAATCCCACTTTTCAGTCATCGCGGCTCCCGGCATTTTCCCTGCGCAATCTGGTGCTTGGCCTGTCCTGTTAGTGTGCAATGCTGCGGCCGGCAACCGCCCGGATGATGTTACATGCGGAAATGCAACGTTACGAAACTCCAGGCCGGCTGATGCATTTCCCCTTCGACTGCTCACCACAATGTGAGCGTCAGGTGAAGGAGAGATATCATGAACAAGCTCATTCTGGCGTCCCTTTCGGCGCTAGCGTTGCTTGGGGTTGCGGCGTGCAGCGACAGCGGCACCGACAACACCACCACCCAGAGCACCAATCCGCCGGCCGCCGAGGAACCGATGAAGCCGGCGGCTCCGGCCGCTCCTGACGCAACGAAGCCTGCCGAGCCGGCTCCGGCAACACCCCCTGCGCAGTAATCTGATGCGTTGACGAAGAAGGCCGGCTTCATGCCGGCCTTCTCTTTTCGAATCGGGCGCCTTGTTGGGCGCCGTCGTCAAATCGGTTGGGCCTGCGGCACTGTCTTCGCTTGATAGCGGCGGCCGGTTCGCACTAAGAAGCCTCATGTCGATTTGGGACCGCCTTGGCGACTTCATAGCTCGTGTCACCGCTTCAACGTCATCGGGTGTCGCCGATGTCGTCGAAGCCGTGCGGACGGTTTTCTCCGGAGATGCCGATCTGCGCCGCCGCGTCGCCTTTTCGGTGGCGATGATCGCGCTCTCGGCCAAGATGGCCAAGGCCGACGGCGTGGTCACCCAGGATGAGGTGCGCGCCTTCCAGGAAATATTCGAGGTGCCGCCGAAAGAGACGCGGAACGTGGCGCGGCTCTATGACCTGGCCAAGCGCGACGTGGCCGGTTTCGAGATCTACGCGCAGCGCATGGCGCAGCTTTGCGGTTCCGGCCATACGAACTGCATGATGCTGGAGGACATACTCGACGGCCTGTTCCACATCGCCAAGGCCGATGGATTGATCCATGAGCGCGAAGGCCAGTTCCTGCACCGCATCGCCGAGATTTTCCGTATCGACGAGGCGCATTACCAGAGCATCCTGGCCAGGCACGTCAATCTCGGCGCCGGCGACCCCTATGTCGTGCTCGGCATCGAACGGGGAAAGCCCTTCGATGAGGTCAGGAAGCGCTACCGCAAGCTGGTTTCGGACAATCATCCCGACCGGCTGATCGCGCGCGGCCTGCCGCAGGAGTTCATCAAGATCGCCACGACCAGGCTCGCGGCGATCAACGCCGCCTATGAGATGATCGAACGGGGCCTCAGGCACGTATGAGCGGTTTCCTGCCCGACCAGCCGGGAGCCGAGGTCAGGGTATCGCCGAATTTCGGCCCGCGGCGCGATACGCCCAGACCCAATATGATCGTGCTGCATTACACCGGCATGGCCACCGGCGCGGGCGCCGAGGCGTGGCTGTGTGATCCGGCCAGCGAGGTCTCTTCCCACTATCTCGTCCATGAGGATGGCCGCGTCGTGCAGATGGTGCGCGAAAGCGACCGCGCCTGGCATGCCGGCAAGAGCTCGTGGTTCGGGCGAACGGACATCAACTCCTGCTCGGTCGGCATCGAGATCGTCAATCCCGGTCATTCGCTCGGCTATCCCGGCTTTCCCAGGCGGCAGATCGATGCGGTGACCGACCTGTGCGCGGGCATCGTGCAACGCCATTCCATCGCGGCACAGCGCGTGCTCGCCCATTCCGACGTGGCGCCGGGTCGCAAGGTCGATCCGGGCGAAAAATTCCCCTGGAAGACCCTGTTTGCGGCCGGCATCGGCCATCTCGTTCCGGCGGCGCCGATTCGGCGGGGCGCGGTGCTCAAGGCCGGCGACATCGGGGGCGATGTCGAGGCGTTGCAGTCGATGCTGTCGCTCTATGGCTATGGCGTGGAGATATCGGCTGCTTTCGACCGCCAGACCGAAATCGTCGTCGAGGCTTTCCAGCGGCATTTCCGGCCGCGGCTGGTCGATGGCGTGGCCGACGGCTCGACAATCCGGACGCTGCAAAGGCTGCTTGCTTCCGTAAAGGCAATCCCGGCCGCATAGTCCATCTCGCATCGCTAAATTACAATCTGTCACTTAAAGTGACTTGCGCCGCCTTGTTTGCCGCCAAATCGGTCGTCAAAGGCGATCTGTGCAATTTATCGGACGTCTAACCTCCCGAGATGTTCCGATATTGATTTGGTGTCGCCGCGTGAAGTTCTTCGCGCGGTTCTAACAGAACAGGACCACATGCAAAATTTGACCGTCTTGACGGCAGCCGTTGCTGCCGGTGTAATGACTTTTGCCATCGGCGCCGCGAATGCCGCACCCCAGAGCCTGCGGGCCGACAACGGCTTTGTCGCCGCAGCCAGCAAAACCGCGCCGAAAGCCGCAGAGGCCCCGAAAGCAAAAAAGACGACCACCGCGAAGGTGCAGAAGGTCGCCCCGGTGAAAGCCAGTAA
>NZ_RZOS01000265.1:0-7933 GCF_004022605.1 Mesorhizobium sp. M4B.F.Ca.ET.089.01.1.1 | reverse complement strand
CCGGCCGAGCGCATTTCGGTACGCGCGCCGGAGGCTTCGCTGACCGCGCTTTCGAAGGCGCTCGGCGTGAGCTTGCCGACAAAGCCGAAGACCTCGGCGGCCAAGGCCGGGCGCACGGCGCTCTGGCTCGGACCGGACGAATGGCTGGTGATCGACGAGGCGGGCAAGGATCCGCTCGCCGACTGCGCCAAGGTGACGGCGCTGCATTCGGCGGTTGGCATCTCGCACCGCAACGTCGCGTTTTCCGTCACCGGCCCGGCGGCCGCCGTGACCGTCAACTCCGGCTGCCCGCAGGATCTCTCTCTTGACGCGTTCCCGGTCGGGGCGGCTTCGCGCACCATCCTCGGCAAGGCCGAGATCGTGCTGCTGCGCACGGCGGCGGATGCCTTCCGGGTCGAATGCTGGCGTTCGTTCTCGGACTATGTCTTTACTCTGCTGTCGGAAGCGGCGAGCGACGCGGCGGCGTGAGGACAGGAACCATCGCCACGCCACGCCGTTTTGCGGCAGCGTGTCGAGGGAGAATGCCGATGCCGTCGAAATCCGCGCCGAAGCCACCGCCAAGGAAGACGGCGGCCGTCCGCTCGCTCGAGCACGAACGAACACACGAGGTCGAGGAAGAGGAACTCGAGGAAGGTCTCGAGGACACGTTCCCGGCCAGCGATCCGGTGTCGATCACCTCGACCTCCATTCCGGGCGGCCCCGCAAGACCTGGCAAGGCCAAGACGGTGCCGGGGCGCAAGCCACGCAGGTAAGAAGGCCAGCAAAAAGGGCGGTCAGGATATCCTGCCGCCCTTTGAGTATTTCGTGGCGTTCGAACCGCCTTAGAACGTGCTGGGCACGATCCACGGATCGATTTCGATGCCCAGACGCTGGCCCTTGGCGGCGTCGGTCTTGGTCGTCGCGCCGGTCTTTTCGACCGAGCCGGTCGTGCCGCAATCGAGCTTCACATTGGCGTTGGTCTGGACGCAAGCCGCGGCAGGAGCCTGCTTGGCCTGATGGCTGGTGCCGGCGAAAGCGGCGCCCGAGAAAGCCAGGACGGTAGCGAGAGCGAGGATTGTCTTTTTCATCATCTTTCTCCGGTCAACCTTTTTCGTACATGTACGATACGACGTACATATACGTCCGGAGGAGTGGGAGTTCAAGTGAGAAATTGTACATGTACGGTCAAATTTTCTGAAAATACGAAAATGTCGCACGGCGCGACGCTCGGCCAGATCGGACGGTAAAAGCCGGGGGTTCGCTCCTGCGCAATTCCGGCCCAAAACCGCTGGGCGGAATTGCTCCAGTCAGCAGTTGACTGGCGTCTCGGTCAGCGGCGGCACGTCCTGCGTCGAAAGCGAGGCAAGCGTGAAATCGCACATCCGCTTCACGAAAGCCTCCGGGTCGCCGAACGGATAGAACGGAAAGGTGATCAAGAGCGAGATCGTGCCGTGGCCGACCGCCCACAGCATGGTGGCGATGGCGCGCGGGTCGCCCTTGAGCTTGCCGGCGGCGACGCAGGCCTCTACCCTGCTGATCAGCACCTTCATCGCCGGATTGCCCTCTTCCATGTCCTCGTAGCTGCGGCCTTCCGGCAGCCGGGTCTTTTCGGTCATGAAAACGGTGCGGTATTCGTTGGGATTGCCGAGGCCGAAGGCGGCGTACTCGGTCATCACCGCCTGCAGGGCCTCGATCGGATCGTCGGCGGGGTGCGCCTCGATGCGCCGCGCCAGCGTCTCGAAGGCGTCCTCGGCCAGCGCGAACAGGATGTCCTGCTTGTCGGCGAAGTAGGAATAGACCGACATCGGCGCGTAGCCGACCCGCTTGGCCAGCTTGCGGATGGTCAGGCCCTCATAGCCTTCTTCCTGAACGAGCTTGTGGGCCGCTTCGACGAGTTCGGAGCGCAGCTCTGCTTTCTGTTTTTCGCGGCGTGTCTGGACGCTCAACGGCAAGGTTTGCCTGCCTTCGTTGGTTGGTTGCCTTGTTAAATTATATACGCTGTACGGAAACGAACAAGTGCGTGGCAGGTTCCCCAACGTCCGCCCTAACCCTTTGTTCCAACGCAATTCCGGACGGAAAATCGCTTTGGGCGGCCTGCCCTAGATGGCGCCGATGCCGCCGTCGAGCGCCAGCGCATGGCCGGTCATGAAGGAGTTGGCGGGATCGGCAAGAAACAGGATCCCCGTTGTGATCTCGTCAACCTCGCCGGCCCGCTTCATCGGCACGCCGCGCGTGAGTTCGGCAATCGCCTCGGCTTCCGGGGAGCCACTGGCGCGGACGAAGCCGTCCACCATCGCGGTCCTGGTATGCGCGGGACAGACTGCGTTGATGCGCACGCCCTTGGTGGCATATTCGGCAGCGGCCGAGCGCGTCAGGCCGACAACGCCATGCTTGGCGGCGGCATAGACCGACAGCTTGGGCGCGCCGGACAGGCCGGCGACAGAGGCGACGTTGACGATGACGCCGCCCTCGCCGCTTGCCTTGAACTGCCGTTCCATCTGCGGGATCTGATGCTTCATGGCGTAGAAAACGCCGAGCAGGTCGACCTCCAGCACCCGGCGCGCCTCGTCCGACACCACCTGCGGCAGGCGCACGAAGGAATGGACGATGCCGGCATTGTTGACGGCAATATCGAGCCGGCCGTACTTCTTCACCGCCAGCGCGACGAGATCCTCGGAGAGTTTCTCGTCGGCGATGTTGCCGGCGAGGATTGTCGACTCGACATCAAGCGTCGCGGCGAAATCGCGTAGCGCAGCCTCGTCGAGATCCGATAGGACCAGCCGCGCACCTTCGGCGGCGAAGGCGTTTGCCGCGCCGCGGCCGAGGCCGCCGGTCGCACCGGTGATCAGCACCGTCGCTCCATCGAAACGGCCCATCGCTCAGTTCTCCCAATGTCAAATCTTGTTGTCGATCAGGTCCACCGCGAGCGCGGCAAGCAGCTTTACCGCCTCGCCATAGGTCCTGGCCTTCTCCGGATTGGAGGCGTTGCCGTCCAGCGCGCGCCGATAGACGCCCTGGCAGATCGCCGCCAGCCGGAAGAAGGAGAAGGCGAGGAAAAAGCTCCAGTTGCCGATGCCGGCAATCTCGCGCCGCCGGCAATAGGCGTCGACATAGGCTTCCTCGGACGGCAGGCCAAGCCTAGCGCGGTCGACGCCGCCGAGGCCGCGAAAGCCCGATGCATGCGGCAGGCGCCATTGCATGCATTGATAGGCGATGTCGGCGAAGGGGTGGCCGAGCGTCGACAGCTCCCAGTCGAGCACCGCAATCACTTGCGGCTCGCTGGCTGCGAAGATCATGTTGTCCAGCCGGTAGTCGCCATGCACCAGCGAGACGCGGCCATCATCGGCCGGCATGTGCGTCTCCAGCCAGGCGATCAGCCGGTCCATATCCGCCACCTTGCCGGTTTCGGAGGCGCGGTATTGGCTGGTCCAGCGGCCGAACTGGCGTTCGAAATAGCTGCCGGACTTGCCGAAATCCACAAGCCCGACAGCTTCGACGTCGACATCGTGCAAGGCGGCCAGCGTTGCGTTCATGGCATCGTAGATGGCGGCGCGATCCTCGTTCCCGGATGCCTCCGGCAGCGACGGGTCCCAGAAGATGCGGCCGTCGAGGAACTCCATGACATAGAACATGCGGCCGATGGGCGAGTCCTCGCCGGACAGGTGCAGCATGCGCGGCACCGGCACGGCGGTGGCGGCAAGCGCCTTCATCACCCGGAACTCGCGATCGACCTGATGCGCGGATTTCAGCAACTGGCCCGGCGGCTTGGCGCGCAGCACGTAGCGGCCGCTTGCCGCGGTCAGAAGATAGGTCGGGTTCGATTGTCCGGACTTGAACTTCTCGATGGCGGAAAGCCCGCCAAAACCCGGGATATGCGCCTCGAGATAGGGCGCAAGCGCCGCCTGATCGAGCGCGTTCAGGTCGTTCATGCGGTCTCGGGCTGGCGCTCGATCAGCGTCAGGGTCAGCCAGCGCGCGGTCAGCGCCGGCTTCTTCGAGCCCTCGATCTCGATGGTCACGTCATGCGCCGTCTGCACCCAGCCCGAGGGCCTGACCTTGACGTCGGCGAGCACGAAACGGGTGCGGATGCGCGCGCCGGTCTTTACCGGCGCCAAAAAGCGCAGCGAATCGAAGCCGTGGTTGACGCCCATCTTGCTGTTTTCGAGCGGCGGCATGGTCTCGAAGGTCATCGCCGAGAGCAGCGACAGCGACAGGAAGCCATGCGCGATGGTGCCGCCGAACGGCGTCTCGCGGCTGGCGCGGTCCGGATCGCAGTGGATGAACTGGTGGTCGTCGGTGGCGTCGGCGAACTGGTCGATCATGCGCTGCGTGACCACGCGCCAGGGCGACACGCCGACTTCCTTGCCGACGCTGGCCAGAAGCACATCGAGACTGATCGGTTCCACGCTGATGTCCTCCACTTCACCCCCGCCGGCGTTCCGGTCGGACATTCATTCCTTGAACAGGGTCAGCCCATGCTGCACCGACTGGCCGCCGTCGATCGGCAGGATGGCGCCGGTGACATAGCTGCCCGCACGGCTGCACAAATAGAGCGTTGCGCCGGCAATGTCATCCGGCATGCCGATGCGGCCGATCGGAACATGGCCGCCGACATGTTTCGCCTGTTCCTCGGTTCCGGTGGCAAAGGCGGTCATCCGGCTCTGGAAGGGACCGGGGGCGAAGGCGTTGACGGTGATGCGGCGGGCAGCCAACTCGATCGCCAGCGTGCGCGTCAGGTGATGAACCGCGGCCTTGGAGGCGGTGTAGGAATAGGCATCATCGGCAAGCGGCTGCGTGCCCATCACCGAACCCAGATTGATCACCCGGGCCGGATCCGTCTCGCTGGCGGCGGCGTCGAGCAGCGGCAGCAGCTCGCGCGTCAGATGGAAGACAGCGGTGACGTTGACGCCGAACACCTTGCCCAGGCGTGGTAGGGGAACTCTTCCAGCGGCGCCCCCCAGGAGATGCCCGCATTGTTGACCAGAATGTGCAGCCGCTCCGTCCGCGCCTTTACCTCGGCGACGAGCGCGGCGATGCCGGCTTCGCTGGAGACGTCGCCGGCAAAGCCCTCGGCATGCCCCGGGCCGCCGAGGGCGTTGATTTCGCTCGCGACCTTGATGCAGTCCTCGCCCTTGCGGGAGGCGATCATGACGCTGGCGCCGGCCCTGACCAGGGCGGTCGCCGCCATGCGGCCGATGCCGGTCGCGGCACCCGTGACCAGCGCGGTCTTGCCGGCGACTGAGAACAGCTCGTCCAGATAGCTCATGGCGCTCCTCCGCAATCTCGCCGCAGGCCGAGGCCAAGGGACTCGCCTGGGGACTCGCGTTGACAAGGCTAGCCGAAGTACGGTCATCCTTGCCACGGGTAAAGAGGCATCTCCGAAAGGATCGGAAGCGATGGCGGACATGAATCTCGGCATGACCGAGCGGCTGAAGCCGATCCACGCGCGCGTCGCGGCGATGGTGCGCGACGAGATCGCGCCGCTCGGCGAGGAGTTCCTGGCCGAGATCGGCAAGGACGGCGACCGCTGGGTCTACACGGCGCGGCAGACCGAAATCCTCGAGGGCCTCAAGAAGACCGCCCGGGAACGCGGGCTGTGGAACTTCTGGCTGACCGGTTCCGAGCGCGGCTATGGCCTCTCCACGGTCGAATACGCCTATCTGGCGGAGGAGATGGGCAAGGCGCATCTGGGAGCCGAGACCTTCAACTGCTCGGCGCCCGACACCGGCAATATGGAGGTGCTGGAGCGCTACGGCTCGGCGGAGCACAAGCAACAATGGCTGGAGCCGCTGCTCGACGGCAGGATCCGCTCGGCCTATCTGATGACCGAGCCGGACGTCGCCTCCTCCGACGCCACCAACATTTCGATGCGCTGCGAGCGGCGCGGCGACGATTATGTGCTCAACGGCGAGAAATGGTGGGCGTCCGGCGCCGGCGATCCGCGCTGCGCCATCTACATCGTGATGGTCAGGACAGGCTCCGGCGACGATCCGCGTCATCGCCAGCATTCGATGATCCTGGTGCCTTCCGATGCGAAGGGCGTGACCAAGCTCAGGGCCATGCAGGTCTATGGCGACGACGATGCGCCGCACGGCCACATGCATCTCAGGTTCGACAATGTGGTCGTGCCGGCGTCGAACCTGATCCTCGGCGAGGGCAGGGGCTTCGAGATCGCGCAGGGGCGGCTGGGACCGGGCCGCATCCATCACTGCATGCGCGCCATCGGCCAGGCCGAGATGGCGCTGGAGATGCTGTGCCAGCGCTCGGTGCGCCGCGAGGCCTTCGGCCAGCCCCTGGCGAAACTCGGCGCCAATTTCGACACCATCGCCGAATGCCGCATGGAGATCGAGATGGCGAGGCTGCTCTGCCTCAAGGCGGCATGGATGATCGACCAGGGCGACGCCCGCGCCGCCGCGCCCTGGATCAGCCAGATCAAGGTCGTGGCGCCGCGCGTCGCGCTCAAGGTCACCGACGAGGCGGTGCAGATGTTCGGCGCGCAAGGCATCAGCCAGGACACGCCGCTGGCGCGCTCGTGGACGCATTTGCGCACGCTGCGCCTCGCCGACGGGCCCGACGCCGTGCACCGCCGGCAGGTGGCGCGAACCGAGCTGAAGAAATACACGCAGGAGAAGGTCTGAGCGCGAGGCTTGGCCAGTCACTGCTCTGCGACAAGCAAGGAGTATCCCTGATGACCCTCCCATCCGAAATGAAGGCGCTGCTGCTGACCGGCGACGGCTACACCAAGACGCCATCCGGCAGCGCGCTTGAGACGATGGAGCCCTATCTCGAGCAAGGCTTGATAGCGGTGCCGACGCCTGGACCCAGCCAGGTGCTGATCAAGGTCAGCCTGGCTTCGATCAACCCGTCCGACGTCGCCTTCATCAAGGGCCAGTACGGCCAGCCGCGGGTCAAGGGCCGGCCGGCCGGCTTCGAGGGCGTCGGCATCGTTGCCGCGACCGGCGGCGAGCCCTACGCAACGGGTCTGGCCGGCAAGCGCGTCGCCTTCGCCACCGGCCTGTCGAACTGGGGCGCCTGGGCCGACTATGCGGTCGCGGAAGCGGCGTCCTGCATCCCGCTGCTCGACACGGTGCGCGACGAGGATGCGGCGGCGATGATCGTCAACCCGCTCACCGCGCTCGCCATGTTCGACATCGTCAAGCAGGATGGCGAGAAGGCCTTCATCATGACAGCTGGCGCCAGCCAGCTCTGCAAGCTGATAGCGGGCCTCGCCAAGGAAGAGGGCTACAAGCCGATCGTCACCGTGCGCCGCGACGAGCAGATCGCGCTGCTCAAGGAAGTCGGCGCCGCCCATGTGCTCAACGAGAAGGCGCCGGATTTCGAGGCCAGGCTGCGCGAAGTGATAAAGGCAGAGCAGCCGCGCATCTTCCTCGACGCGGTCACCGGGCCGCTGGCCTCGGCCATCTTCAACGCCATGCCGAAGCGCTCGCGCTGGATCGTCTATGGCCGGCTCGACGCCGAGCTGACGGTCATCCGCGAGCCGGGCCAGCTGATCTTCCAGCACAAGCATATCGAAGGCTTCTGGCTCGCCGAATGGATGCGCGAGCACCGCGACCGGATGGGTCCGGCGGTCATGGAGGCGCAGAAGCGCTTTTCCGACGGCCGCTGGTCGACGGATGTGACGGCGGTGGTGCCGCTGGAAGAGGCGATCGGCCGCGCGGCGGGGGAGCTCGCCAAACCGAACGGCAAGGTGTTCATCAAGCCGTAGGTTTTCCTTCACCCCGTTCACGGGGAGAAGGTGCCCGAAGGGCGGATGAGGGGGGGCGCTGACGGCCGTGATTGGCCGTGCTGCTGGCGTTCGTCGTCGTCGATACCAGGCGGCAATCTCGCAAGCTTGGTGCTGCCCCTCACCTGCCTGCCGGCATCCTTGTAACTTGTCCCTTGCCGACTCTGCTATTGCAGCAGGTGCGGTGGCGGACGAGAGACCGGAGCATCTT
>NZ_RZOS01000264.1:0-7939 GCF_004022605.1 Mesorhizobium sp. M4B.F.Ca.ET.089.01.1.1 | reverse complement strand
GACCTGAACCGTCCGACCGTCGGCGAGGTCGGCGGTCCATACCCTTGGAGCCATGCCCGAATTGACGGCGCGGGCCAATGCAAGATAGGCGTCGGCATCGGTCACAGATGTCCCGGCGGCGACCCGACGTTCGACGATTTCCCGGAGCGTCACACCCGGCTGCAATTGCTCAGGCGCAATGTGGTAGATTTCCGCGTAGCGGCGGTTGCACAGGATCAGCCGTTCGGCAGCGTCGAAAAAGCAGATGCCCTGCGAAACGTTGTCGATCGCCGTCTCAAATCGCAGCGCCTGCCCTTCAAGCGTTGCGATCCTGGCTCGCAGATCGCGCTCGAGCGTTTCGTATGAAGCGATGGTCAGCTTCGCCAGCGCCGCAAGATTGGCCGACTCGGGTGTCTCGGCGGCTTTCCTGGATGATTTCTCGCCCAAACAGAGTTCCTCCAGTTTGGTGCCGGCGCAAAGCAACACGGCTCGCTTTCAACCCAAAAGCGACGACATCGTGATCGATATATACTAATGGTAGATGAACCAGGTGCGGTCGGTTGTAGATATCCGAGAATGCTGGCGCTGTTGCCGAGCCATGATCTTGGGCTCCGGATTCAGGCGCGGCCGCCCAGCCGCGCCAATCCGCAACCGTCAGTCCATGTGTGCGGCAGGGGCGCCGGCGGCCGGCGCCGCCTTCGGCTTGCGCAGCAGGAAGACGAACGGGATGGCGAGCAGCGTCATCACCATCAGGATCTTGAAGTCGTTGACGTAGGAAATCATCATCGCCTGGGTGTTGACCAGCCGATCGACCTGCGACAGCGCCGTCGGATCGCCGCTCGCCGCCGCCGGCGAGGCCGCCCACAGATTGGGGTTGAACGGGTTGATGAAGGCCGCAAGCTCGGTGTGGTTGATCTGCGTGTTGCGTACCATCAGAACCGTCACCACCGACACGCCGATCGAAGAGCCGAGATTGCGCACCAGGCTGAACAGCGCGGTGGCATCGGTGCGGTAGCGCGCGTCGAGCGTCGCGAATGCGATCGTCGACAGCGGCACGAACACCATGCCCATGCCCAGGCCCTGGATGACGCCGGAGGTGAGGATGAGCCAATTGTCCATCTGCGGCGAGAAGCTGGACATGGTGTAGAGCGACTGCGCGGTCAACAGGAAGCCGATGACAACGAGGATCCTGGCGTCGACCCTGTGCATGATGCGGCCGACAAGGAGCATCGAGATCATCGTGCCGATACCGCGCGGACCGATGACAACGCCGATGGTCATGGTCGGATAGCCGAAAATGTTCGCCAGCATGGGCGGCAGGAGCGACATCGAGGCCAGGATGAGCACGCCCATGACGAAGATGAACGCCAGGCCGGTCACGAAATTGCGGTCGAGGAATATCTTGGGGTCGATGAAGGGGTGCTCCGCCGTCACCGTGTGGATGGTGAACACCCAGAAGCCGGTGATGGCAAGGCCGAGCTCGATCCAGATCTCGACGGAGGAAAACCAGTCGACCTCGCCGCCGCGATCCAGCATCAGCTGCAGCGCGCCGACGCCGAGCGAGATCATGGCGAAGCCGAAGAAATCGAAGCTGCGCACGCGCTTGGCGACCGCAGGCAGATAGGCGGCCATGCCGAGGAAGGCGAGGATGCCGACCGGCAGGTTGATGAAGAACACCCAGCGCCAGTTGAAGTTCTCGGTCAGCCAGCCGCCGAGCGTCGGGCCCAGGATCGGCCCCAGCATGATGCCGGCGCCCCAGATGGCCATCGCCTGGCCGTGGCGCTCCCTCGGGTTGATGTCGAGCAGGAAGGTCTGCGACAGCGGCACGATCGCGGCGCCGAATACGCCTTGCAGCAGCCGGAACAGCACGATGGTCTCGAGGCTCCACGCCAGGCCGCACAGCATGGAGAAGATGGTGAAGCCGACAACGGCCGTCAGGAACAGCTCCTTGCGGCCCAGCCGGTCGGCAAGCCAGCCGGTGACCGGCGTCATGATCGCCGCGGCGACGATGTAGGAGGTCAGCACCCAGTTGATGTTGTCCGGAGAAGCGCCGAGATCGCCGGTCATGGTCGGCAGCGCGACGTTGGCGATCGTCGTGTCTAGCGCCTGCATGACGGTGGCCAGCATCAGCGCGACGGTGATCAGGCCGCGGTGCGGTACTTCCTTGAAGGGTTCTGGCGTGCTCATGATGCGGAACTTCCAGCAGGTAACAAAAGCGTGTACACGAGGGTTTCCGGGCGGCGAGGCCTTCCGTTTGGAGACCCTCATCGCGGTGGGACGCGACTATCGATGTGGGGGTTACATCGAACGAAAGTCTCTTTTGATCGGACGCCTGCCGCCCGGAAACCTGAGGACCGAAGGGGTCTGTGTCGAAGGCTTCAGGTTTCGATCAGGCCGCGACGCGGCCCGGTTCAAATCACGATCCTTCCCACTCCTCCCATCGGACCAATCCCCTGCCGTTTTGCTTCCACCCGCCGGGTCCCCGGCAGGCTTCCGCCACTTGTCCATTCCGGCCGCCAGGGCGTCCGGAATCGTCGCTTACTCGGCCGCCTCGCCGGCCGTGGCGTGGCCGAAGATCTTCGGCAGGCCGCGCGCCACGCCGGTGTCGACGGTGACGGCGGCGCTCATGCCGGTGCGCAACGCCATTTTGGCGTCGGGGTCGGTCAACTCCAGGCGCACGGGAATGCGCTGGGTGACCTTGACCCAGTTGCCGGTGGCGTTCTGCGCCGGCAGCAGCGAGAACTCCGCCCCGGTGCCGGCGCCGATCGCCTTGACGGTGGCCTCGAAGGTCTTGCCCGGATAGGTGTCGACGACGATCTCCGCCTTCTGGCCCGGCTTCATGTGGGTGAGCTGGGTTTCCTTGAAATTGGCGTCGATCCAGGTGTCGCCGGTCTCGACCAGCGAGAACAGCGGCGTGCCGATGGCGACATACTGGCCGACCTTGAACGAGGAGGCCTGGCTGACGACACCGTCGGCCGGCGCCGTGACCGTCGTCTGCGCCAGGTCATAGGCGGCCTTGTCGCGCGCGGCGAGCGCCGCCATCACCGTCGGGTGCTTGTCGGTCTCGCTGTCGGGATTGCCGCCGAGCGCCGCCTTGGCGCTGATGATGCCCTGTTCGGCCACCGCCAGCTGCTGCCTGGCCTTGTCGAGGTCGTTCCTGGCCTCGTCCAGCGACGACTTGGCGTTGATGCCCTTCTGGGCAAGGTCGGCGGCGCGGTCGTATTGCGACTGCGCGTAGGCGACTTCGCTGGTGTCGGACTTCTCCTGCGCCATCGCCTGGCTGTAGGCGGCGCGCAGCTGCTCGACATTGAGGCGGGCGGTGGCGACCGCCGCATCGGCCTGGGCGAGCGCGATCCGGTAGGATTCGGGATCGACAGCGAACAGCACGTCACCCTGCTTGACGAGCTGGTTGTCGGCGATGCCGACCTTGACGATGCGACCCGCCGTGTCGGAAGCGATCGACACCTTGGCCTGCTGCAGATTGGCGTTCTCGGTCTCCTGGTAGCGGCCGCCGGTGACCCAGACGTAGGCGCCGCCGGCAAGCAGCGCCGCGGGCAGCGCGACCATCAGGAGGAAGCGGCCGGCGCGGCGCTGCTTCTTCGGCGCCGGCTGCGGCGAGGGAGCGAGCTCCGCCGGGGCGACCGCCGGTTGCGCCGGCGCCTCGGCGACCGGCTGCGCCGGCGCTTCCCGTTCCAGCCTGGTGATCTTTTCGTCCACCTTTGCTACCGCGTTCATGCTGCTGTGCCTTCCGTAGTCTTCATTTTTTCCAGCGACGGCGCTTCGCCGTCGGCCAGGTTCTGCACGATCGTATCCAGCGCCCGGATCAGGACGCGGCGATCTTCCGGCGACACGCCGACCAGCGATTCCTCATAGACCTCGCCGGCGAGGCTCTTGACGTGGGCATAGGCCTCGCTCGCCTTGGCGGTCGGGAAGATCATGCGCACGCGCCGGTCCGTTGCGTCAGGGCGACGTTCAATCCAGCCGCCCTCCTCCATCCGGTCGACGAGGCGCGAGACGCTGATCGGCTCGATTTCGAGAAGCTCGGCCAGTCGCGCCTGGGCGACACCCGCCTCCTTGGCGACACGGACCAGAAGCCGCCACTGCGCCGAGGAAAGGCCGAAGCCGCTGGCGCGCGCCTCGAAGCGCTTGCGCATCAGACGCTGCACGTCGTGGATCAGGAAGCCCAGTCTGTCGATGCCGTCGGAAACCATGAGCGGCATATATAATAAGCGTGCTTAGTATTCAAGGGGACGGCGTTGATCCAGAAGCCGGCAACTGTGCATGGCAGACCCGCGACACCAGCATGGTTAGCGGTTGGTGAACACCGAACCTGGCCTGACTCAGGCTGTTTCCGTGACGCGCGGTTTGCTGCATAGATGCCGGGGCGACGCGGGGAATACGGGGAAATGGCCGACATCTGGCAGGTGGGGATCGTTCCTGTGCCGATCCAGGGCGTTCTTGCCGCCGACGGCCTGGACAGGCGCCGTGTGATCTGGCTGCCGCCGCAAGGCTCGTTCCGCTTCATCGCCGACCCGTTCGGCCTTCCCCACGGCGATCGCTTCACCGTGCTGGTCGAAGCCTATGACTACCGGGTGAAGCGCGGCGAGATCCACTACTACAGCTACGACCGGGGCTGGACGCTGAGGGAGCGCGGCATTGCGCTGAAGGAACATTTCCACCTTTCCTATCCGCAACTGATCCGGTCCGGCGAGGACATCTTCATGCTGCCTGAGGCCTACCAGAGCGGCCGGCTGACGCTCTATCGGGCGGTCGATTTCCCGACAAGGTGGGAGCCGGTCGCCGTGCTGCTGGAAGAGCCGGCGGTCGACTCGACGGTCTTTCACCATCAGCAGCGCTGGTGGATGTTTCATGCGCTCTTCGGACCGGACGGCAGGGACACGCGCGAACTGCATGTCTCCTTTGCCGACAGCCTGACCGGCCCGTGGCACAAGCACAAGCAAAACCCGGTGCGCACGGGCCACGCATCGTCGCGGCCTGCCGGCTCGCCGTTTCTGGACGGTGACAAGCTTTATTTCCCGACACAGGACTGCACGATCGGCTACGGCAGCGCCATCAACCTGCTCGGCATCGACCGTCTGACGCCTGAGGAGTTTTCGGCCGATATCGTCAGGCGCCTGTCGCCCGAAGGCTGGCACGACGGTTTCGACCAGGGATTTCACACGCTATCGGACGGCGGCGGCGTCACCTTGATCGACGTCAAGCGCATCGACCGCTCGCCGATGCGCCACCTGATCAAGCTGCAGCACTGGCTGCGCAGGCAGGCACGCCGGGTTTGAACGACACCTGAAGCCGGGAGACCGACGCCCGCCAGGGAATCGTCTCAGCCAAACATCGGAAAATTTTCAGAAACCGTTCGGGATTTCGCGGACCCGGAGTCGCAAAAAGATCGGGCTGGCAAAAGACAGGCCGCAACGCCCGATCGTCCCCAGCCAAACGCATTTTCCGGTCGCCGCATCCTCCCAGCGCGGCCGCAACCTTGGTCATGGAGACAACATGATTGCCGAACTGCTTCACAACAGGCCGCTGAGACGCCGCCTTGTCGCCGGATCGATCGCCGTCCTTGCCTGCGGCGCCGCGATGGTCTGGCATGGCGCCAGAAGCGAAGCCTCGAACGCAAAGCCTGACGCACCGGAGACGAAGTTGGTCAAGGCCGTCGAGGTGACGCCGGTTGCCAATGCCGATGTCCGCACCGCCATTGGCGAGATCCGCCCAAGGCTCGAGAGCGACCTCGGTTTTCGCGTTTCCGGAAAGCTCATCGAACGCATGGCGGAGATCGGCTCGACGGTGAAGAAGGGCGAGGTGCTTGCCCGCATCGACGACCAGGATTACCGCAACCGGCTGCTCAGCGCCGAGGCGGATGTCGCGGCGGCGCAAGCCGTGCTGGTCGAAGCGAGCGCAGCCGAGGCCCGCATCGGCGCGCTGCTCGCCAAGGGCTTCACGACACGCGCCAGCTACGATGCAACGCTGAAGAACTTGCGTTCAGCCGAGGCCAAGCTGAAGTCGGCGAATATCGCCTTCCAGATGGCGAAAGACCAGCTCGGCTATACCGAGCTGCATGCCGATTTCGACGGCATCGTCACCGCCACCGGCGCCGAAGCCGGCCAGTCCGTCAATGTCGGGCAGATGGTGGCGCGCGTCGCCGATCCGAACAGCCGCGACGCGGTGTTCTCGATCGCCGAAGCCGCCTTCGCCAACACGCCCGACACCAGGCGGCCGCCGAAGGTCACGGTTTCGCTGCTCAGCAATCCGGCGATCACGGCAACCGGTACCGTGCGCGAGATCGCGCCGGTTGCCGATGCCGCGACCCGCACCTTCCAGGTCAAGGTCTCGCTCGAGAATGCGCCCGCCGAAATGCGCTTCGGCGCCAGCGTCGGCGGCCGCGCCGAAATCGCCAGCGCGCCGGTTGTGGTGCTGCCCGGCAGCGCGCTGTTCGACAAGGACGGCAAGCCGGCGGTCTGGGTCGTCACCGCGACATCCGCCGTCGAGCTCAGGCCTGTCGCCGTCGCCCGCTACGAGACCGACCGCGTCGTCGTCAGCGACGGGCTCGCCAAGGGCGACCTCGTCGTCACCGCCGGCGTCAACCGGCTGCGCGAACATGAAAAAGTCCGCACCGCTGAAGGGGAAGAGAAATGAACATGTCAAAGACCAAGGTCCTGATTGCCGGCGCCGGTCCGACCGGCCTGACGCTGGCGCTGTGGCTGACCAGGCTCGGCGTGCCGGTGCGCATCTTCGACAAGGCCGCCGCTCCCGGCGAGACCTCGCGCGCGCTCGCGGTCCAGGCCCGCACGCTGGAGTTCCACCGCCAGATCGGCATCGTCGACGACGTGCTCGCCGCAGGCGTGCGGCTGGAGCGGCTGACCCTGCACACGCCGGCTGGCGTCGCGGCAAGGCTGCCGCTGTCGGATTTCGGCCGCGGTATCAGCCCCTACTCCTTCGCCTTCGCGCTGCCGCAGGACATCCACGAACGCCTGCTGATCACGCATCTCGAGCGCGCCGGCGTCGAGGTCGAGCGCGACACCGAGCTTGTCGCCTTCCAGGACAAGGGCGAAGCGGTCATTGCGACGGTAGAAGGACTGCTCGTAAGTGCCGCCGGGGAAGCCGATGTTCAGCCCATGGCGAACGGCGCTGCGGGCGCCGTCGCAGCCGGCGAGATAGGCCGCGCTGACGGTCTCGGTGCGGCCGTTCCTGCTCAGCGTCGCCGAGCGCTTCCGCGCCGGCCGCGTATTCCTGTGCGGCGATGCTGGCCACATCCACAGCCCCGCCGGCGGCCAGGGCATGAACACCGGCATGGGCGATGCGGTAAACCTTGCATGGAAGCTCGCCGCCGTGGTCCAGGGCCGTGCCGATGCGCGCCTGCTCGACAGCTACGAGCCGGAGCGCATCGCCTTCGCCCACAAGCTGATCGAAAGCACCGACAAGGTGTTCCGCTTCGTCACCAGCCGCTCGCGGCTGGTCGGCCTGTTCCGGCGCTATCTGATGCCGAAGATCATGAACGCCGCGCTGCACACGTCGTTCGGCTCGCGCGCCTTCTTCGGCGTGATCTCGCAGGCGGCGATCGAGTACCGCGCCGGGCCGATCAGCGCGGGCACGGCCGGGAAGGTCAGGGGCGGCGACCGTCTGCCCTATGTGGTCGGCGCGAGGGGCGACAATTTCGAACCGCTGCGCTCGCTCGACTGGCAGATCCATGTCTATGGCGAGGTCAACGCCGAATTCCGGGCGATGCTCGCGCCGGCCGGCATCCCGGTCCATGCCTTCGCCTGGTCGGAAGCGGCCGGCAAAGCCGGCCTGCTGCGTGACGGCGCCTATCTGGTGAGACCGGACGGCCATGTCGCGCTCGCCTCGCCCGTCCAGGAGGCGGCGACTTTCCAACGCTACCTCGCCGGCCTCGCCATCAGGCCGAGGACCGCCGAGCGCGCGCCCTACCGTGTGCCGCGCACCA
>NZ_RZOS01000263.1:0-7975 GCF_004022605.1 Mesorhizobium sp. M4B.F.Ca.ET.089.01.1.1 | reverse complement strand
CGGCCGCGTTCGTAGAGCACGCTGCCGGCGATCACGGCGCGGCTTGGTGTCGAGGAACCGGGCATCGAAGTCGAGATCGTCGCCTCGAACCAGGTCGAGAACCTGTTGCGCCGGGATGCCGATATCGCCATCCGCATGGTCAAGCCGGCGCAGAACGAGCTTGTGGCGCGCAAGGTCGCCGACATTCCGCTCTGCGCCTGCGCGGCCATATCCTATCTCGGCAGGGCCGGCCGCCCGCTGGAGCCCGCCGACCTTGCCGGCCATGCGCTGATCGGCTTCGATCGCAGCGACGAGATGATCCGAGGCTTTGCCGGGTACGGCATTCCGGTCAGCCGCAGCAGCTTTCGCTTCAGGACCGACAATCAGATCGTTTTGTGGGAGGCGGTGCGGGCCGGTAATGGCATCGGCCTTGGCCAGCGTCCGCTGGCCGCGCGCGATCCGCTGGTGGAGATCGTGCTGCCACAGCTTCCACTGCCGGTGCTGCCGGTGTGGCTGGCCATGCATCGCGACGTGCGCAGCAGCGTGCGCATCCGCCGCGTCGCGGACTTCCTCTACGAGGAGCTGAAGCGCTATTCGGCCGGCGCCGGCTAGCCCATGATGCCGAAAAGTGTGAAGCGGTTTTCGGACGGCATCATGCTCTATTTCTCTGATCTCAGAGCCGGATGGATTTCAGGTCGATCCGACCTGAAATCCATCCGGCTCGGGAGCGAACTCGGCGCGGTGAGCAAGCCCGGCCATCAGCAGGACGACGATCAACAGCCCCGACAGGGCGACGAAGATCGGGCCGAAGCTCGAATGCTCGGCGACGAAGCCGATCGCCGACGGCGCCACCAGTATGCCGGAATAGCCCATGGTGGTGACGACGCTCATGCCGGTGCCGGATGACATGCCTTCCTGGTTGCCGCCGGCCGAGAAGATGATCGGCACCATATTGGCGATGCCGAAGCCGCAAAAGGCAAAGGCGGCGATCGCAAGCCAGGGCGAGGGCGACAGGCCGGCCACCAGCATGCCGGCGGCGGCGGCAAGGGCCGAGCCGCGCAGCGTCGCCACCGCGCCGAAGCGGTTGCGCACGCCGTCGCCGAGGAAGCGCATCAATGCCATGACGCCGGAAAAGGCCGCGTAAGCAAGGCCGGCGATGGCAAGGTCGGCGCCGAGCTCCTGCTGCAGGTAGAGCGCCGCCCAGTCGAGCACCGCGCCCTCGGAGACCATCGTCAGCAAAGCCATCAGCCCGACCAGATAGACCAGCGGATTCGCCGGCAGTGAGAATTTCCGATGCTCGGCGGCCTCGGGCTTGTCCTCAACAATGAGATAGCCGACAGCGAGCGCGATCACCGCGAAGGCGAGCACCGTCACCACCGTCGCATGGGCGAAATGGCCGTAGTTCTGGATGGCGAAGCCGCCCAGCGCGCCGCCGGCGAAACCGCCAAGGCTCCAGAAGCCGTGTGAGGACGACATGATGGCGCGGGAGAGCCTTCTTTCCACCGCCACCGCGTTGGCGTTCATGGCGACGTCCATGCCGCCGATCGAGCCGCCGAAGATGAACATGGCGATGGCCGCCAGCGGCACATTGGGGGCGAGCGCAACGGCCAGCAGGCCGAGGCTGCCGCACAGGCCGAACCAGCGCAGCACGGCGCGGGAGCCATGCCTGGAGATCAGATGGCCGCACCAGGTCATCGCCGTCACCGCGCCGGCGCCGAACAGGAGGATCAGTAGGCCGAGCGTGAATTTCGAGATGTCTAGCCGGGTCAGGAACACCGGGATCTGCGGTGCCCAGCTGCCGGTCAGAAAGCCGTTGGCGAGGAAGATGCCGGCCACGGCCCAGCGTCCGCGCGTCGCGGCTTGCATCGTGATTTGCACGCTCATGATGTGAAGTACGCCGGTGGATCTGGGCAGAAAATTAGATCGATTCAATTCATAGTCAAGCGCTGAGCAGGCGGAAGTGCTTGGGCCAAAGCTGCGACATCGGGTTGGTCCTCACAGCGTCAACGACAAACTCGTGGACAGGCCATCGGCATGCCGGCGCATGTCATTGCAGGCTGACCGCCAAGTCAGCCAAGGACAGTTATCAAGACATTCGACTCTTGAGAAAATCGGTTATCACACCAGCCGTGATCGCTGGATGCTCCTCAGGGAAGAAGTGTCCTCCCGTCATCGGCCTTCCCTGTACATCGATCGCCCACCGGCGCCAGAGGGCCAAGGGACCCCCAGCATCGTCGTACCAGCTCGCCAAGGCGCCGCTTTCGCTCCAAAGGGCGAGCAGAGGGCAATTGATGCGCCGGCCAGCACCGAGATCTGCCGCGTCGTTCTCGCGGTCGATACTCGACGCTGCGCGATATTCCTCGCAGATTGCATGGATATGGCCAGGATCGCTCAGGGCGGCAATATAGGTCTCTCGAACCCAGTCGGGAAAAACGTCTCGCGGTGTTCCCCACTCACCAAGCGCATTGTCCACGACC
This sequence comes from Mesorhizobium sp. M4B.F.Ca.ET.089.01.1.1, assembly GCF_004022605.1. Classification (NCBI taxonomy): domain Bacteria; kingdom Pseudomonadati; phylum Pseudomonadota; class Alphaproteobacteria; order Hyphomicrobiales; family Phyllobacteriaceae; genus Mesorhizobium; species Mesorhizobium sp. M4B.F.Ca.ET.089.01.1.1. The sequence goes on along the minus strand of NZ_RZOS01000263.1, from coordinate 5,519 downwards.
GCGCCGGGCGCGGAGAAAATCAGGCGCTCTGGAAGAGGAGATGGTTGCGCGAGCAGCGAAAACGGCCAGAAAGCCAAGGCAAGACGCGCGTCAGCGCGATCCCACACGTCGAAAGTTGGCACAACGTCCAACACCGCGACGTGAGATACGCATGCGGGATGGTCAAGCGCGGCCCGATAGGCAACTCTGCCTCCTCGGTCGTGGCCGACTATGGCGAAGCGATCATGGCCGGCGGATCGCATGGCTTCCACCAGCGTCGTGGCGATCTCGCGCTTCGACATAGCGTCTCTCAAGCGCTCGTCTGGACAATTGCTTCGCCCGTATCCGGGCAGGTCGGCCGCAATCACCTTATATTCGCCGGCCAACAATGGGGCGATCTCGCGCCACATCAGGTTCGTCTCTGGAAAGCCGTGCAGGAGAAGTACGGGAAACCCGTCGCCACCTTCGTAAACGAAAATTGCGCCGCGCTCGCCTTCAACCACGCGGCTTGTGAAGCCGGGAATCTCTGTCGTATCTGTCATCATGACTTTAGAACGGCAACGAGCCGCTAAAGTTCATGGCGGGTCAGCCGAACGAACGTCGTCGCCTTTGAACACAGCACCAGATTCGCTAGTGATCCTTCGGCCGCCTTGCCTCGAACTCGGCCTTTTTGGCCTCCGACGCCTCGGTCTGGTGGAGCGCCTGCCATTCGGCATAGGGCATGCCGTAGACGATCTCGCGCGACTCGTCCTTGGAGAGCGCGACGCCCTCGGCCTCGGCCGCGTCGCGATACCAGTTGGAAAGGCAGTTGCGGCAGAAGCCGGCAAGGTTCATCAGGTCGATGTTCTGCACGTCGCCGCGCTGGCGCAGGTGGTCGATCAGCCGGCGGAAGGCGGCGGCCTCGAAATCGCGCTTCTGCTCGTCGCTGAGTTCGGTCATGTCATGCACTCCTTGGGCCCTTCTCAGGCCCTATGATACCGGCCCGGTGCGCGAGCCGAACATCTTCACCCGATGTATATCGGGACGGCCATCGATCGCGTCAACGATCGGCGCCAACCGCTCGGCCCAGGCGAGGGCGGCCTCGCGCCCGGCGATCAGATCCTGGCGGATCTCGAGCAGCGCGTGGGCAAAGCCGTTGACGATGGCGTGCCGGAACATGGTGTCGCCGCGCAGCGCGCCGTCATAGGGTTCGTTGTCGCCGACGACGAGGTTCTTGTCCTCGGCCAGCATGTCGATCAGCGGTCGCGCCACGCGATCATCCAGGTCCCACAATATGCCGACATGCCAGGGTCGCCGGATGCCTTGCATGACCGGCGTAAAGGAATGGATTGAGAAGATGAAGGGCGCCTTGGCGGAAGCCTCGGCCACCGAGGCGATCATGGCGCCGACGGCGTCGTGATAGGGCCGGTAGAAGCGGTCGAGCCGTCGCTCGCGCTCTTCCTCGGCCATGGGATAGTTTCCGGGCACGATGGTGCCGTCATAGAGCTGGCGGATCAGGGTCGGGTCGTCTTCGCCGCGATTGGGATCGATCAAAAGCCGCGAGAAATTGGCCAGCACCGCCGGCACGCCGAGCGTCGCCGCCAGTTCGCGCGTCACCGTCTCGACGCCGATGTCGTAGGCGATGTGGCGCTCGAACTCGCTCGCCGGCAGGCCGAGGCTGCCATACTCTTCCGGCAGCGCGCGGCGGGCATGATCGCCAAGCAGAACGATGCCTCGCTTGCGGTCGCCTTCGACAATATCGAAAGGCGCGAAAACTGTGGATCGGGTCATCGGCTGGAAATGGTCTGGTCGCTGGCTTCCCGGCAGGGTGGTAACGTCATTCCACGAAGAGGACGCTGGCGCAATGCCGTTGTTTGGCCACGGTTTCTGCGAAGAATCCAACGCATGGCGGCAAATCGCGCCTGGGGCCTTTCTAAATCGATTGGAATTGAACAAAACGGCGCGTTGACATGCGCCCGGAGTTTGCCGAAAAGGGGCGTCGAGAGATGCAGATGTCGTTCTTGAGGGGTTTCAGGATGGGTTCCGCCGGCAGGCCGCGCATGCGCCGCGCCTTCGCCTTGCCGATCCTGACCGTCGCCACCGGGCTCACAGCCATGGTCGCGGCGTCGCCCGCCCGGGCCGATTTCCGCGTCTGCAACGCCACCCAGAACCTGGTCGGCGTCGGCATCGGCTACCGCGCCAAGGCCGGCTGGATCACCGAGGGCTGGTGGCACATCGAAGGGTCGAGCTGCAAGACGCTGATCGAGGGTCCGCTGTCATCAAGGTTTTACTATCTTTATGCAGAAGACGCCGAGCGCGGCGGGCGCTGGGACGGCCCGATCAACATGTGCGTGGCCGAAAAAGAGTTCAAGATCGCCGGCGTAACCGATTGCGTCGCCCGGGGCTTCCAACGCGCCGGATTTCAGGAATATGACACGGGCGAGCAGGCAAGCTGGATGGTCCAGCTGACCGACGAGCCCGCAACGGGAGGCGCACCAGCGGCCCCCGCCCCGGGAACAAACAGTCAATGAGACGTAACCGTAAGGTCAAGATCCTCGCCACCATCGGTCCGGCTTCCTCGTCGGAGGAGATGCTGAAAAAGCTTTTCGAAGCCGGCGCCGATGTCTTCCGCATCAATATGAGCCATACCGACCACGATTTGATGCGCACGCTGGTCGGGCGCATCCGCGCGGTCGAGGAAACGGTCGGCCGTCCAATCGGCATTCTCGCCGACCTGCAAGGGCCGAAGCTCAGGGTCGGCAAGTTCGCCAATGGCAAGGAGACGCTCAGCGTCGGCCAGACCTTCACGCTCGACAACAATCCGGAGCCGGGCACGTCGAGCAGGGTCTATCTGCCGCATCCGGAAATCCTGAGTTCGGTCGAGGCCGGCCATCGTCTTTTGATCGACGACGGCAAGCTGGAGCTCAGGGCGGTGAAGAGCGACGGCAAGTCGATCACCTGCACCGTCGTCGCCGGCACCACGATTTCCGACAAGAAGGGCGTCAGCCTGCCCGACACCGACCTGCCGGTCGGCGCGCTGACCGAGAAGGACCGCGCCGATCTCGACGCGGTGCTCGCGGCAAGCGTCGACTGGGTGGCGCTGTCCTTCGTGCAACGGCCGGAAGATCTCGCCGAAGCGCGCAAGATCGCGCGCGGCCGGGCGCTGATCATGGCCAAGATCGAGAAGCCGCAGGCGGTTACCCGCCTGGCGGAGATCATCGAACTGTCGGACGCGCTGATGGTCGCGCGCGGCGACCTCGGCGTCGAGATGCCACTCGAGGCGGTGCCCGGCATCCAGAAGCAGATCACGCGTGCGGCGCGCCGCGCCGGGAAGCCGGTGGTGATCGCAACGCAGATGCTGGAATCGATGATCACCGCGCCGGTGCCGACCCGCGCCGAGGTGTCTGACGTGTCGATCGCCGTGTTCGAGGGCGCCGACGCCATCATGCTTTCGGCCGAATCCGCCGCCGGCGCCTATCCGGTCGAGGCCGTGGCGATGATGAACCGCATCGCCACCAAGGTCGAAACCGACCCGACCTATGCCGGCATCATCAACGCGCAGCGCTCGGAACCGGAAGCGACGGGCGCCGATGCGATATCGCTCGCCGCTCGCGAAATCGCCGAAACGCTGAAACTGTCGGCGATCGTCACCTATACGGCCTCCGGCACGACCGGCCTGCGCGCCGCGCGCGAGCGACCGCAAGTGCCGATCGTGGCGCTGTCGCCGATCCTCAACACGGCGCGGCGGCTGTCGCTTTTGTGGGGCACGCATTGCGTGGTGTCGCCCGATGCCGTCGACCTCGACGACATGGTCGACCGCGCCTGCCGCATCGCGATCGACGAGGGCTTCGGCAAGCCGGGCGACCGCGTCATCATCACCGCGGGCGTGCCGCTGAGGACGCCGGGCTCGACCAACATGCTGCGCATCGCCTATGTCGGGTCGGAGACGCAGGCCAGCCGCACCTGACTTCTCGGTTTAGCCCGCCGCAGTTCCGAGCGCTCTTGCCGCACCTTCGCCGTGATCGACACGCCGCAGGAAATGGCGAGCGCGAGGGATGGGATCATGCAGATACTGATCCGGCCCGCGCATCTTGCGCCGGTTGAGTTCGGCGGTGTCGAGCAGATCGAAGTCGACCCTTTCGAGCGCGCAGTGCCAACCGGCGCTGTGCGCGGCCCATCCTCTTTTGTGGTGCACCAGAAGCCGCTCGCGCCGGGAATAGCCATGGTAGTCGAAGGCGATCACGCCGTTCGTCACATAGATGTGGTTTCCCGAAAAGCCTTCGCCCGGAATGATCCGCTCGCCGTAAAATCCGCCCTTGGGAGGATGACCGAGGAAAGTGCCCGCAAGGATGTGGCAGGCGCCGTAGCCAAAGAAAATGCGGTCCGGCAGTGCCCAGAATTTTTCGGGGTTTTTCTTGATGCCGTGCTTCAGGACATACATCAGGTCGGCGCCAGCTCGGCGTCGGGCACCGTGATGTCGGGACATTGTCCCTGGTTGTAGGCATCGTCGGCAAGCCGCGCCTCGACCCTCCTCGCCATCGCCTGCAGGTCGATGCTCTTGCCGGCGGTCTTCTCGATGGCGCCGACGACGAGATCCGGCGCGATCCAGTCGGGTTTGTGGCCGAGATTGTGTACCCAGACCAGCTCGGCGCCGGGGATATCGCGGGCAAGGCCGGTCGAATGGATGGTGGCGTAGACCACCTTGTCGTGGTCACCGGAAATGATGACGGTCGGCGCCTTTATGTCATGGTAGTGCGGCGAAGCGTCGAGCGCGTAGCTGTAGAGCCCAGCCACATCGGCGGCGTTGGCGCGAAAGGCGCCTGGCCGCAGCACCAGGGGAATCGAGGCGGCGGCGACGTAGCCGTCCGGCGCCTTGTTGGGAGAAAAGACGCAGGCCGTGGCGGCATCGATGCGCAGCGCTCCGGCCGGATAGGCTAGCGTCTCGGAAAACAGCGGGCCGATCAGCGGAATGGCCGTCAGATTGTAGTACCAGGCCGTCGCCCCGCCCGGCCAGGGATGGCTGGCGGGCGACAGGAAGACGAGGCCCAGCGTCTTGTCCGGATGCTTGCGGGCAAAGGCGGTGGCGACCGCGCCGCCGAAGGAGTGGCCGACGACGATCGCCTTTTTCATGCCAAGCTGATCCATCAGCGCGGCGATGGTGTCGGCCTGCGCCGGCAAGGTCTCGTTGTCGCCGCGCTCCGACCAGCCAAAGCCGGGCCGGTCCAGAAACAGCATCTCGGCCCGGCCTTCGAGCAGCGGCCGCAGCGGCAGCATCTGATCCTTGAGATTGGCGCTGGCGCCGTGGATGAAGACGATCGGCGGCAGCTCCGCATTGGCCGGCGCCGGAACATGGACATAATGGATGCGCGCGCCGCCGATGTCGGCGAAGTCGCCGACCGGCAGGTTGCGGCGCTCGATCAGCCAGGCACCGGCGCGGGTGACGCCGACAAAGGCAAGGACGAGCGCGAGGAAGAAGGCAAACGCAGCGTAGATGAGGTTCATGCGGAGGAAATACGAGCCGGAGAGAAATTAGTTTTGGTAGGGGAGTAGGGGAGTAGGGG
>NZ_RZOS01000262.1:0-7976 GCF_004022605.1 Mesorhizobium sp. M4B.F.Ca.ET.089.01.1.1 | reverse complement strand
GCCAAGGACCATTCCAATCGCGGCTGGGCGGTATGGATCGTCGGCGGTCCTCGCGAACACGATGCGGCGAACCGAATTCGCGCCGAGCTGCCGCAAGCGGTCGATTTCACCACGACGCCGCTGCTCGACGTGATGTATCAGCTTGGCGCGTCGGCGCTGTTCCTTGGCGTCGATGGCGGCATGTCTCATGCTGCCGCGGCCTTGAATGTTCCCTGCGTGCAGATCTTCGGCTCGAACCTTTCCTACATACATGGGCCGGTCAACGACCATGTTCGCTTTCTCGAGCCGCCCATTTCGACCCCGAGCTGGATTGAGGATACATCGGGGGTCAGCGAGGAACGGGTGCGCGAGGCGCTGGCCGCTGCCTTCGCGGAACCGCGCCGCCAGCAAGGCGCCTGATATCAGCTACTCCTCTTGCGCCGCTCCGAAACCCGCACCCATGGTGGCGCGTGCCGCGCTCGCCCAGGGCGTGGCGTGATTGTCGATGCGCATCTGGAAGATGAAATAGGTCGGCGAGCAGAAGCCGATGCCCTTCACCTTGGCGGCGCCCGGCGTGTCCGCCGGCAGCGACTGGCACATATAGTCCTCGCGGCAGAAATGGTCCGCCGAGCAGGCCGGCCGGTTGCCGCGATTGACGGCGCCGCCGAGGCACTGGTCGAAATTGTTTGTCGCCACGCAGGTATCGAACTTCTTGCCGCCGACCAGTCCGCAGATCTCGTTCGGCATCGGCTTGCCGGCCTTGAAGGCGGCGAAGCTGCGGTCCTTGTCGTCGCAAGCTCGATAGGCGATGCCTGCCGGCACGCCGATCTTCGGCGGCCGGCAAGTGTAGGCGGTCCGTGAAATGTCGGAGGCGAACGCCGCAAACTGCCCGGCGATTGTGTAGCGGTCGTTGAAGGGCTGCGCTTCATTGCTGGCGATCGAGCCGGCCAGGCACGGATGGCCGGAAAACATCGCCTTGCTGTCCTTGGGCAGCAGGCATTGCGCCAGCGTGGTGCGCACGCCCGAAGCCGTGGCGAGCGGTGTGCAGATGGTGCCGCCGCCGCACTGCCAGGTCTGGCCGAAGCGGGCGGCGTCCTCGGGCCCCAGGCACGGCATCGCCATCTCGGCCTGCGCGTAGGCGACTTCGCCGGCACCCCTCCATTCGGCCGGCGGTGCGAATGAGAGCGGGCGGAAACGGTTCGGCTCCTTGCCCTCGGTCACGGCGCGCAGCCAGGCCTCGCGGCGCGTGATCTCGGCATGGAGATGCGGCGAGATGCCGACCTCGATGCGGTTGAGCGGCGACGTCGTCCTGTCGTCGAGGCCGATGAAATGGAAGCCGGCGGTGGAGCCTGCCTGATGGCAGCCCTGGCAGGCGCCATTGTCCAGCCGTTCGACCAGCGCCTCCGGCGTGCGCGCCAGCTTCAACCCGGAATAGTCGAGCCCGGCGAAATCGGTAGGCTCGAACAGCGACGTGAACGGATGGTTGGCCTGCCTGGCGCTGCCGAAGGTCGACCATGAGATGACCTTCTTCGCCAGGAACTCGTCCGGCATCTCATAGACGCCGAGATCGACCGGGCCGACATTGGCCCGGACATAGTCGGCGAGCTTTTTCTTGAGCACGGCATCTTCCGACAGCCGCGCGACGTCAGGCGTGTTCTCCAGCGGCTTTTCGCTGACCGTGGCGCCACCGATCCCAAAAATCCGCATGAGGTAGGCGGCCTGGCCGCCGAACTCGGTCTCTTGGCCGGAGGGAAAGCGCACCACTTGCGCGTTGAGTTCGAGCTGCTTGAAGGTCAGTTCTTCCGGCTCCAGCGGCCCGCCGGCCAGCCAGCCGGCATCGACGGCCTCGTCGAGCTGCGGCGTCCAGCGCCCGGCAACCCCGACGCAGCCGCCGTCGGCATCCGGAGCGACGCTGTAGACGGCATTGAAATTGAACGGCAGGCGCGAGGCCAGGACCTTGCCGTTCTTCCTGAAACTGTAGGCCAGGCGGTAGATGAAGCGCACCTCGCCGCAACTCTTGTCGCCGTTCAAAGTGGCGAAGTCGCGCCGGTCGAGCCGGTTGACGACGCCGACCAGGCGGAAGCGAGCCGCGTCCGTCTTCAGCCAGCGCATGTCCATGATGCGGCCGACATTGCCGTCGGTGACCTCGTAGAGGTTGCGCCCGCCGGCCTTCATCTCGGCGCGCAGGCCGGCGACATCGCCCGCCACCATCTCGACGATGGCGTGATAGGCGGGTGCCTCGTCGTAGAGTGTCTTCAAATCATCCTTGCCGTCGACGCTGAACACGGCGGCGAATGAGAATCCCTTCGCATCGAGCGCGGCAAGCACGGACGGATCGTCGACGACGGTGACCGGCTGCTCAGCGCGAGCGCCGCACGGTACCAATAGCGCGACGACAGCCGCAATGACGAGAGCGAACCGCTCCATCAGATGGCATCCGCCTGTTTTGCTTCGACCAGTTCGTGCAGCACCGGCACCATCGCCAGCGGCAAATCCTCGGCAATCAAGCCTGGACCGAAGCGGCGGCCGGCCTCGGCGTGGATCCAGACCGCCGCCGCCGCCGCTGCGAACACTGCCATGCCTTGTGCCAGAAGTCCCGCGATGATGCCTGCCAGCACGTCGCCCGACCCCGCCGTGGCAAGCCATGGCGCGCCGTTGCCGTTGATGGCCGCGAGGCCGTTCGGTGCCACAATCACCGTATCGGCCCCCTTGTAGACGACGACCGCATTGGCTCGCTGGGCGGCTGCGCGCGCCTTGGCTAGTTTGGAGAGATTTTTGTCTGCGGCAATGTCCGGAAACAGGCGAGCAAATTCACCTTCATGCGGTGTCATCACCAACGCGGGAGCGTGCGGCTCGTGAGTTGCTTCAAAGAGGCTCGCAGGCTCATCGCGAAACGAGGTGATGCCATCGGCATCGAGGACCAGCCCGCCGATCCCGCTGGCAGCGCCTTGCCGCCCGGCTCGCAGTATCGCCAAGGCAAGATCCCGTGTCCTCTCGCCGACGCCGAAGCCAGGTCCGAGAACAAAGGCCGAAGGCCGGCGCTCGCCGATGAAGTTGTTCAGGTCGGCTACGGTGTCGGTCCTGCGCAGCATGATCGAGGTCAGGTGCGCGGCATTTATCTGCATGGCGTCCGCTGGCGACAGCACGGTTACCGCTCCTGCTCCTGCCCTCGCGGCGGCAAGCGCCGACAAGCGCGCGGCGCCGGTTGTCGACGGCCCGCCGGAAAACACCCCGGCATGGCCACGTTTGTATTTGTGCGCGTCGGTGGCCGGGACCGGCAAGTTCCCGAGCCAGAGAGCCGGCTTATTCTCGAACGTTCTTGGAATGAGGTCGTTGACGACACTGTCGGGGATGCCGATGTCGGCAAGCACGATCTCACCGCAGAATTCGCGACCTGGCAGCAGCAGATGCCCAGGCTTTTTTCGAGCGAAGGTAACGGTGATGTCGGCCCGAAAAGCTTCTTCCCCAAGCACTGCACCGGTATCGCCGGAGACTCCCGAAGGCAAATCGATCGCAACAACCGGCAAGAGCAGGGATTTGGCAAAATCGATGGCGTTTGTGGCGTCGACGGGCAGCGACTTCGACAGCCCTGCCCCGTAGAGCGCATCGACGACCATTGAGCCGAAATCAGGGGCAAATGCCGTCAGCGGTCGGGGCGCGACCGGGCACTCCGCCGCGGCAATCGCGGCGTCGCTGCCGGCCCGCGGCTTGCCCGATACCCACACCGCGACATCGACGCCGGCCTCGGCCAGCAACCGCGCCACGACATAGCCGTCGCCGCCATTGTTGCCGGTGCCGCACAGCACATGCACGCGCGTCGCGGCCGGGTAACGCGCCAGCACAACGGCTGCGACCTCCGCGCCGGCCCGCCGCATCAGGCCGTAGCCGTCGAGCGGGCCAGCAGCGATTGCCAGCCGGTCGGCCTCGGCCATTTCAACCGGAGATAAAAGTTCGTTGCTCATGGATTGCCGTCCGCCCTCCGGTGAAGCATTGTCCAGTTTTCGGTTTGAAGCAAACAGCGAACACTGCCATTGCCTATAAAGGCATCGTTCGATGCGATGCGCCAACGGGCAAAACTGCCTGCAGATTGCGCTATTTGCCTAATTATTGTGCGGACGGGAGGGTCAGCAATGTATAGGCTTCGAGCGTCGATGACGCTTCCAATGCAGCGAATGACGCGAATGCGCATCGGGACGCGGCATGGTAGTGAAATCGCCCAATGGCGCTTCGAATCCGTCCGGACTGGCACAGTTCGTGCTTGATCGAAGCCGCAAGCGGGGCACAAAACCCGTCTTTTGGCAGTGGAGGCCACGTTTTACATGAAAAAGATCGAAGCGATCATCAAGCCATTCAAGCTGGACGAAGTGAAGGAAGCGCTTCAGGAGGCCGGACTGCAAGGCATCACCGTGACCGAGGCCAAGGGCTTCGGCCGGCAGAAGGGCCATACCGAACTCTATCGCGGCGCCGAATATGTCGTCGACTTCCTGCCCAAGGTGAAGATCGAGGTGGTGCTGGGCGACGACGCCGTCGAAGGCGCCATCGAGGCCATCCGCAAGGCGGCGCAGACCGGCCGCATCGGCGACGGCAAGATCTTCGTCTCCAACATCGAGGAAGTCGTGCGCATCCGTACCGGTGAGACCGGGATGGACGCCGTCTGACGCCTTTCTGCAACGTCATCATCAAAAAAACGTCACACAGGGATACATGACATGACGACAGCCAAAGACATCATGAAGCAGATCAAGGACAACGACGTAAAGTTCGTCGACCTGCGCTTCACAGATCCGAAGGGCAAGCTGCAGCACGTAACCATGGATGTCGTCGAGGTCGAGGAAGACATGTTCGCCGACGGCGTCATGTTCGACGGCTCCTCGATTGCGGGCTGGAAGGCGATCAACGAGTCCGACATGGTGCTCATGCCCGATCCCGACACGGTGCACATGGATCCGTTCTTCGCCCAGTCGACCATGGTCATCCTGTGCGACATCCTCGATCCGGTCTCCGGCGAATCCTATAACCGCGACCCGCGCGGCACCGCCAAGAAGGCCGAGGCCTACATGAAGTCGGAAGGCATCGGCGACCAGATCTTCGTCGGTCCGGAAGCCGAGTTCTTCGTGTTCGACGACGTCAAGTACAAGGCCGATCCCTACAACACCGGCTTCCGCCTGGACTCCACCGAACTGCCGTCCAACGACGACACCGACTACGAGACCGGCAATCTCGGCCATCGCCCGCGCATCAAGGGTGGCTACTTCCCCGTGCCGCCGATCGATTCCGCCCAGGACATGCGCTCGGAAATGCTGACCGTGCTCGCCGAAATGGGCGTGCGCGTCGAGAAGCATCACCATGAGGTCGCCGCCGCGCAGCACGAGCTCGGCATCAAGTTCGACACGCTGGTGCGCAACGCCGACAAGATGCTGATCTACAAGTACGTCGTGCACCAGGTCGCCAACGCCTACGGCAAGACCGCCACCTTCATGCCGAAGCCGATCTTCGGCGACAACGGTTCGGGCATGCACGTCCACCAGTCGATCTGGAAGGGCGGCAAGCCGACCTTCGCCGGCAATGAATATGCCGGGCTGTCGGAGAGCTGCCTCTACTACATCGGCGGCATCATCAAGCACGCCAAGGCGATCAACGCCTTCACCAACCCGCTGACCAACTCCTACAAGCGCCTGGTGCCGGGCTACGAGGCGCCGGTGCTGCTCGCCTATTCGGCGCGCAACCGCTCGGCGTCCTGCCGCATTCCGTTCGGCTCGTCGCCGAAGTCGAAGCGCGTCGAGGTCCGCTTCCCCGATCCGGGCGCGAACCCCTACCTCGCCTTCGCCGCCATGCTGATGGCCGGCCTCGACGGCATCAAGAACAAGATCCACCCGGGACAGCCGATGGACAAGGATCTCTACGACCTGCCGCCGAAGGAGCTGAAGAAGATCCCGACCGTCTGCGGCTCGCTGCGCGAAGCGCTGCAGAGCCTCGACAAGGACCGCGGCTTCCTCAAGGCCGGCGGCGTCTTCGACGACGACCAGATCGACAGCTACATCGAGCTGAAGATGGCCGAGGTGATGCGCTTCGAGATGACCCCGCATCCGGTCGAATACGACATGTACTACTCGATCTAAACTTCTGATCGGATTGAGATTTGAAGCCCTCGGAGGTCTCCCTCCGGGGGCTTTTTCATTGTCGTCCATGGTGATTATGCGAGCTATCGCGAGCCGGTGCTCAATAGGCGACGCGCACGTTCGCCGTCAGCGTGTTTCGCCACGTGCGCGATTTCTGTGCCGCCGCTTGGGCGATCTCCATGCAAAAAAGCCCCGGCGTTTCCGCCGGGGCCTTCTGGTCGCAGAGTATTCTGTTGCGGCGCGAACGCGCGCCGAGCGGATCAGGCGGCAGCCGAAACCTGGCCGCTGGCCGGGACCGACGCGATCGTCTTCAGGATCTGCGAAGCGATCTGGTAGGGGTCGCCCTGCGAGTTCGGACGGCGATCTTCCAGATAGCCCTTGTAGTCGTTCTTGACAAACGAGTGCGGCACGCGGATCGAGGCGCCGCGGTCGGCTATGCCGTAGCTGAACTTGTTCCACGGCGCGGTCTCGTGCTTGCCGGTCAGACGCTTGTCGTTATCCGGGCCGTAGACGGCGATGTGATCCATCAGGTTCTTGTCGAACTCGGCCATCAGCGCTTCGAAATAGGCCTTGCCGCCGACTTCGCGCATATAGGCGGTCGAGAAGTTGGCGTGCATGCCCGAGCCGTTCCAGTCGGTGTCGCCGAGCGGCTTGCAGTGGTACTCGATGTCGATGCCGTACTTCTCGGTCAGGCGCTGCAGCAGGTAGCGGGCCATCCACATCTGGTCGGCGGCCTTCTTGGAGCCCTTGCCGAAAATCTGGAATTCCCACTGGCCCTTGGCCACCTCGGCGTTGATGCCTTCATGGTTGATGCCGGCGGCGAGGCACTGGTCGAGATGCTCCTCGACGATCTGGCGCGCGACCGAGCCGACGTTCGAGTAGCCGACGCCGGTATAGTACGGGCCCTGCGGCGCCGGGTAGCCGCTCTCGGGGAAGCCGAGCGGACGGCCGTCCTTGTAGAAGAAATACTCCTGCTCGAAGCCGAACCAGGCGCCCTCGTCATCGAGGATGGTGGCGCGCTTGTTGGAGACATGCGGCGTCACGCCATCGGGCATCATCACTTCGCACATCACCAGCACGCCGTTGGTGCGGGCCGGATCCGGGAACACGGCGACCGGCTTCAGCACGCAGTCGGAACTGTGGCCTTCGGCCTGCTGGGTCGAGGAGCCGTCGAAGCCCCACAGCGGCAGCTGCTCGAGCGTCGGGAACTCGGCAAACTCCTTGATCTGGGTCTTGCCGCGAAGATTGGGGACCGGTGTGTATCCGTCGAGCCAGATATACTCGAGCTTGTATTTGGTCATTCTAGAGCCTCTCGTTGCTTGATCACCGCGCAGGGCGACGACGCATGGCCGGGCCGAGCCGACCTGCCGCGTCTTAAAAAGCAATTCGTGTGCCACTCCGGCAGTGGAGGGTGCGGCAAAATGGTCGTCACAAAGCGCTGAATTTGCTGAGCCGCCTCAGCGATGCGTTCAGATCGATCAAAAGCATAGTTTGCACAAAAATAGTGCAAATACTGATCTTTTTGTGGGCATATTGCCTAAATGAGTCGCAACCACTATCTTGGAAAGTAGATGAATCGACAGGCTCCTGGAGAAGAAGGGAGATCGCCAATGCAAGTCACCCCGTCCCGTCCGTCGGCAAAGATTTTGATGTTCCCCCTGGCAGGGCGCAAATCTGCCTCAAATTTAGGCGCAAAGGCCAAGTTCGCGGCAGAGCTTGCCTCGCTGCGCAACACGCATGCCGATTTTGATGGCTGGTACCACGAGGCGGCGATTGAGGAAGAGAGCACGCAGCGCAAGAGCTGATCGAGCCCTCCAGAGATTTCAGAATGGGAAAAGCCCGGCGTGATCGCTCACGCCGGGCTTTTGCTTTGAGCGC
>NZ_RZOS01000261.1:0-7990 GCF_004022605.1 Mesorhizobium sp. M4B.F.Ca.ET.089.01.1.1 | reverse complement strand
CGGTAAGGCCGCTTGCCGCGTAGAGCCGGTCGACATCGACAACCGCCGAAATGATGCCCCAGAAGCGGTCGCCACCGCCCGCCGTCGGCACGAAGACCGGGATGCGGCCGATGAAGCCGCGCCCGCCTTGCGCCAGGTTGACCGGCCCGGCGAACACCAGTTCGCGCCGGTCGCGCGCCCGCAGCGCTGCCGTCCGTTGCGCCTCGTTCTTGCGGTAATCGAGGCCGATCGCCTTCTCGTTGCCTTTCATCGGGTACATCAGCGAGATGACGAGGTCCGGCGCGCCGGCGATGTTGCGCAACTGCGACTTCTGCTCGAACAGATTGCCGGCAAGCGAGGCAAATCTCTGCTGGCCCAGATACGGCTCGGTGACGATGGCCGATACCAGGCCCTGGGTGAGCTGAAGATTGCCGTTGATGTTGCCCTCGAGCTTGGCCCGGATGATGTTGACCTTGGCCAGGACATCGGCGCGCGCCAGCTGATCGGAGACCTTCCTGTTCTGCTGGTCGGCAACGACGGCGCAGACCAAAAGCACGACGAACGCTATCGCCGCCGGCAAGTTGGCGGGGGAAAAAACGGCCTGCCTGACGCGGCCTATGCTGAAATCCGTTCTGGCCAATTCGACCCAAATGCCTTTCGTGGACGATAGCCCATCGGTCGAACTTAGTAGAAAGTGCTTAAATTTAGACTTCCATGCAGGCCAGAAGTTTCAGTATTGGCCTATCGTGACGCAGGTCATACGGATATTTCCCCGTGCCCCGCCAAAGGCCCGTGGCTGCGGAAATGCGGCGCATACTGACGGAAAGTCCTGTCGGTCAGTCGAGCCCGGCGACGCGCAGTCCCTCGATATAGCGGGCGCGATCCTTGTCGTGGACGATGGGGTGGTATTTCTCGACCCAATCCACGGACACGGAAGGATGCAGGCGCCGTGCCTGCGACAGGGCATGGATCGCGGCGGCGCGATCGCCCGCCATGCCGGCCGAAGCGGCGTATGTACGCCAGGCGGTGCCGAAATTCTGCCTGAGATCCACCGCCCGCCGTTCGAAATCGGCGGCCTCTGCATAACGCCCGGCCATGAAATGACAGAGCCCGGCGACGGAAAGGCTGCCGGCCTGCGTGAAGTCGCGTGGGCTTAGCCGGTCGGCCAGGGCGACTTGGTGCAGGCCGTCGTCTGGCATGCCCGCATAGGCATAGGTCGATCCAAGGATCATGTGCGCGTAGGCGAGGCTCGGATTGAGGGTGATCGCCTCGGACAGGGCCTTCACGGCTGGCTCGAAGCGACGCGACGCCATATGCACGAAGCCGGTGGCGAAGTGCGTCCAGGGGTCCTCCGGGTCGCTGCGGATCGCCCGTTGCGCCATGTCGTGGGCGGTCGGCAAGGCGACTTCGGCGTCGGCCAGCCCAAGCATCGCCTTTGCGGCCAGGCCCCAGGCAATCAGGCAGTTGGCGCGCGGATAGTCGGGATCGATGTCGATGGCCTTTTTCAACAGCCGCTCAGCGATCTCGAAATCCGGCACGGAAGCCCAGGTCCAGACATAGGGCATCGCTTTCATAACAAACCCCCAGGCGTCGAGATTGCCGGGCAACCGGCCCTGGAAACGCTCGTGCTCGGCCACATAGAGCCTCGGCTCGATGGCGCCGATCACGCTTTCGGAGATCTCGTCCTGCAGCGCGAAGAAATCGGCGATCTCGGCATCGTAGCGCTGCACCCAGATCTGGCGCCCGGTATCGGCGTCGCTCACCCTGGCATTGATCCTGAGCCGCTGCCCGGAACGGCGCACGCTTCCGTCGAGCACATAGCGCACGCCGAGTTCGCGCCCGATCTGCTTCACGTCGACCGCCTTGCCCCCATAGGTGAACGTTGCGGGCCGAGACGAACAGCCAGCGCAGCCGTGCAAGCCGGGTGATGATGTCTTCGGCGAGGCCATCGCCAAAATACTGCTGCTCGGCATCGTCGCTGAGATTGGCAAAAGGCAGCACGGCGATGGATGGCCCGGCCGCCGCGCCCTCGGATGGCGGCGCGGCCCTGTCGAGGCAATCCACCACGCCAGCGAAGCGGTAGCCGATCCGCGGGATGGTCGCGATCCATTCGCCGTCATCTGGCCCTGACCCAAGCAGTCTCCGCAGCGATGCGATCTGTACGGAGAGGTTGCTTTCCTCGATCGCCGCATGCGGCCACGCCGCATTCATCAGCTCGGTCTTGGACCGCACTTCGCCGGGCCGCTCCACGAGTGCGGCCAAGAGCAGCACGCCGCGATAACCGACGGCAACGGGCATGCCTTGCCGGAGCAGCGTTCCCGCCTCCGGGTTGAGCTCGAACGGGCCGAAGACGAACCGTTTCCCCACCATGGCGCAAACTAGCATCTTTTCGGAGCTTTTCGGAACTATTCGGCCGCGCGCCAGGGACGAAAACCGTCGGTCCGGCTCATTCTGTCACTGCGTTTCGAGACAGGAGAGCCGCAATGTCCGCCATTGTTTTCCACCCTATCGGGTTTGAGACGGAGACCGAGCAAACGGTTCCAGTGAGCAACAAGCGCCCACGCGAAGAAGAATTCCGCGCCGCCCTCGACCGCTATATGGCGGACTACATCACTCACCAGAAACGCTGCGCCGAGGCCAGGAATTCGTCCGAATAGATGCGAAACTGTCCGTGGCCGCTGAGCGCCGCGCCTACTTTCCCGCCATGTGATCGGCGAGCTCCTGCGCGTGGGCAAGCAGGGCAGGGAAGGCCGGGTCGCCGGGCAGATGCTCGCCCATGCAGGCGCGGTAGTCGCCGTCGCCTTTTTCCCAGGCGGCGTTGGCGGCATCGTAGGCCTTTTCGTCCTTGAGCTCCGAAGCCTGGTAGGCCTCCTGGAATTTCTGGGCGCCGGCGTCGGCCGCGGTCCACAAGGCATCGCAGGC
This sequence comes from Mesorhizobium sp. M4B.F.Ca.ET.089.01.1.1, assembly GCF_004022605.1. NCBI lineage: Bacteria > Pseudomonadati > Pseudomonadota > Alphaproteobacteria > Hyphomicrobiales > Phyllobacteriaceae > Mesorhizobium > Mesorhizobium sp. M4B.F.Ca.ET.089.01.1.1. The sequence continues at coordinate 5,089 of NZ_RZOS01000261.1, read as the reverse complement.
CGCGATCTTCGGGACGGGCGGTGCGGCTGGCGCCTCGGCGATCAGCACGCGATCGCCCTTGACCAGCGTGACGATGACCTGCTGGTCGTAGATCGGCCCGACATCCTGGGTCCAGCCGCCAAGCCGCGCGAACGCCATGTCGGCGCCTTCCGGTTTCTTCAGCGGAAAGTCGAGCGTGCTGACGAAGGCGGCGTCGGCGCCGATGGCCTGGGTGTAGAAGGCGTCGAGCTTCAGCGCCGCGTCGATGCCGGCCGGCAGCCTGAGGTTCTCATCGGTCTCGTCGGCCCTGGACTTGAGCCACCGCTCGGCAAGCCCGCGCGTCGTCGCGACAAGGCTCGGGCCGTTGTCGCTGGTAGTATATCTCAGCCCGTCGAGCATGCCGAAACCGATATCGGAGTCGCTGAGGCTCTGCAGATTGATCGTGCCGGCTGCCGGAAAATCCTTGACCGCCAGCGGGCCGAGCAGGGCCGAAAGACGCGTCTGGAGATCGGCCATCGCCTTCGTATTCTGGGCATCGAGCGTTTCCACGACAGCGTTCGCGCTTTCCTGTGCTGCGATGTCGGAAATCGCCTTGTCGCGCGCGGCGATATAGTCGTCCTCCGGCGAGGCAGCGAGTGCCGCGCTGCCTGCAAGCATGAAGAGAAGTGTCCAGATCAACCGCATGACATAGCCCCCAAGTTAGCGATCAAAAGCCCTTGCGAGCCTTCGCCCGACTTGGCGGCTTTTGCGTGGCGGAAATCGGCGGATCGACAAATCTTTATCCGGCCTTCCGCTTCTCCACCTCGGCCTTCCGGAGCAGGAACCGCTGGATCTTGCCACTCGGCGTCTTCGGCAGTTCGGTCACGAACTCGACCTCGCGCGGATAGGCATGCGCCGAGAGCCGTTTCTTCACATGCTGGGCAAGCTCCTCGGCCAGCGCCTCGCTGCCTTTGAAGGCCGACGCCAGCACGACGAAGGCCTTGACGATCTCGGTACGCTGCGGATCGGGCACGCCGACCACCGCTGCCTCGTTGACCGCAGGGTGCTCGATCAGCGCGCTCTCGACGTCGAACGGCCCGATGCGGTAGCCGGCCGAGGTGATGACGTCGTCGGCGCGGCCGATGAAGGAGACCGAACCGTCCGGCTCGTATTCCACCGTGTCGCCGGTGCGGTAATAGCCGCCGGCGATCGCCGGCGTTTCGGCCTGGTGGTAGCCTTCGAACCAGCGCAGCGGCGATTTGGCGATGTCCACGGCGAGGATGCCCGGCTGGTTCGGCCCAAGCTCGTTACCCGCCTCGTCCAGAACCACCATGCGGTAGCCCGGCATGGCAAAACCTGCCGAGCCAGCGCGCACGCCGTGCGCCAGCCCATGATGGTTGTTGACCATCATGCCGTTCTCGGTCTGGCCGTAGTGGTCGTGGATCGGCGCGGCGAGGTTGGCATCGAACCAGCGGATCACTTCCGGGTTGAGCGGCTCGCCGGCGCTGCTCACCACGCGCAGCTTACCCTTGACACGGGCGGCAGCCGCGGCGCCTTCCGCCATCAGCAGGCGATAGGCGGTGGGCGAGCCGGCAAGGCTGGTAACGCCCAGCCGCTCGATGATGTCGTAGGTGCTCTTGGCGTTGAAGGCGCCCTCGTAGAAGGTGGTGGCGGTGCCGAGCTGCAAGGGGCCGGTGATGGCATAGTAGAGCCCGTACGCCCAGCCGGGATCGGCGATGTTCCAGAACACATCCCCGGGCCGCAGCCCGATCGCGTCGCGCATATAGGCGCCGAAGGCGAGCAGGGCGCCGAGCGGCACCGGCACGCCCTTTGGATGGCCGGTCGTGCCGGAGGTCGACATCATCATGAAACAGGTCCGAGCCCTTGCGCATCACTGGTTGGCAATCGGGGGAGGCGGCGGCAACGGCGGCGCGGAAATCGATGTCGCCGGCGGGCAGGGCCTCGCCCGCGCCAAGGATGGTGGCGATACGCGGATGGTTCTCCACCTCGTCGAGTTTGCCGCGATTGGCCGGATTGGTGACCACCAGCTTTGCCTTGCTGTAGCTCAGGCGATGCTCGATCGCTTTCGGCCCGAAGGCGGTGAACAGCGGCTGGTAGACCGCGCCGATGCGCCAGGCGCCGAGGATCAGCGCCACCAGCTCGGGGATGCGCGGCAGCATGCCGGCGACGACGTCGCCGGGGCCGACGCCAAGCGCCTTCAGCATGTTGCCGGCGCGCCCCGACATATCGGCGAGATCGTCGAAGCTAAACTCGCGCAACTCCCCGCCCGCCGAGATGGCGCGCAGCGCCAGCCGGTTTTCGCCGGTGTAGCGGCCGCAGCACTCGACATAGGCATTGATGCCAGTCGCCGGATCGCCATGCAGCCGGGCGACTTCATCCTCCATGCGGAAGCGCTCGACGGCGTCCTCGTAGCGCGGCAGGCTGGGCGCCGCTGGCGTCTTGGTCATCGCAATCCTCCCTCAACGGCTTGCCATCTTTCCATGGCAGGTCGCTCGGTGCAGCTTGCCCGAAATCCGCGCCGGGGTCGATTGCGGCGAAAGTCGATCGCGGCTTGGCCTCGCCAGCGCCGGCCTGTAGCATGGCCCGGTGAATGCAGGGAGGGAGGGGCGCGATGCGGCTTGATCGGAATCTCTGTCATTTGAGGATATGGGCCGCCATCGCCGCGATCGCGCTTTTGCCTTGTGCAGCGTCGGCCGACCCCATCACGCCCGAGCGCATCGCCGCTTCCTTGCCAAAGCTCGAAGCGCTGGCCGAGGCCGCCGTGACGGACGGTGCCGTCCCCGGTCTGGCCATCGCCGTCGTGCATGGCGACGAGGTGATCTTCCTCAAGGGGTTCGGTCATCGCGAGGCCGGCAAACCCGAATCCGTCGACGCCGACACAGTTTTCCAGATCGCATCGCTGTCCAAGCCGGTCTCCGCCACCGTCGTCGCGGCATTGGTCAGCGATGGAGCCGTGTCCTGGAACTCCAAGATCGCCGATCTCGATCCGGCTTTCCGCCTGGCCGAGCCTTATCCGACGAGCGAGCTCACCATCCGCGACCTGTTTTCGCACCGCAGCGGCCTACCGGGCACCGCCGGCGACGATCTCGAGGACATTGGCTACGACCGCGCCGAGATCCTGCGCCGCCTGCGCTTCGTGCCGCCGTCGTCGAGCTTTCGCGCCGGCTATTCCTACAGCAACTTCGGGCTGACCGAGGGGGCCGTCGCGGCCGCAATGCCGACAGGCAAGTCCTGGGAGGAGGTCGCGGAGGAAAAACTCTACCGCCCGCTCGGCATGGCCTCGACCAGCTCGCGTCATGCGGATTTCGTCAAGCACGCGAACCGCGCCGCACTCCACGTCAGGGTCGATGGCGCCTGGGCCGCGAAGATCAGGCGCGATCCGGATGCGCAGGCGCCCGCCGGCGGCGTCAGCTCCACCGCGCGCGATCTCGCGCAATGGGCGCGCCTGCTGCTGGGCGACGGGGTCTATGCCGGCAAGACGCTGATTGCCGCCGATGCGCTGGACCAGACGCATGTGCCGCTGATGACGCGCGGCAAGAACCCGGTGTCCGGCGGCGAGTCCTTCTACGGCCTCGGCTGGAACGTCGAATTCGGCCGGCACGGTTTGAGCTGGGGCCATGCCGGCGCCTTCAGCGTTGGGGCGCGTACCCTGGTGACGATCTTCCCGAAGGAGAAACTTGGCATCGTCATCCTCGCCAACGCTTTTCCGACCGGCGTCCCCGAAGGGCTGTCCGACAGCTTCGCCGATCTCGCCTTCGACGGTTCGGTCGAGAAGGATTGGGTCAAGGCATGGGACGCGATCTATTCCGGCATGTTCGGTCCGGTGGTCGAGGCGGCCAAGGCCACCTTTGCCGCGGCACCGTCGCCCTCGAGGCCGGCCCGGCTGGCCAGCGCCTATGCCGGCCGCTACGCCAACGACTTCATCGGCGAAGCGGACGTGTCGAGCGCGGGAGACAGCCTTGTCCTCAAGGTCGGGCCGGCCGGCGCCCGGTCCTATTCCCTGACGCATTTCGACGGCGACCTGTTCCTGACCTACCCCGATGCCGAGATGCCGGACAGGCCGACGGGCGTCAGCTTTGCCGTCGGCCCCGACGGCAAGGCATCGGCGATCACCATCGGGTTTCTCGACGACAATCATCTCGGCACGCTGCGGCGGGTGGGCGACTAGATTGGCCGAGACAGGTCATCCTCGTCGGCCTGCCTGTTCACGCCGGGTCGCGAAGCAATCGCGGACTGTTGGTTCACCGTGTTGATGCACGTCGCAGCGATAGCAGGCACCTTTGCGCTTGCCTTGAAGGCATTCTATTTTGCAGGGTGGTAGCGGCTCGTGGGCATAAAATGTCGGTACTGCCTTTCCTGAGAATTTACGCGCCGCTCAACGCGGTGCTGGCTGCGCCTGGGCTTCTGGCGGTGGCTGCGCTCACGATACCCGACATGTCCGGACGCAGCAGACTGGCCTTGGCTGCCGTGCTCGCTGTCATTTGGGGCGCCTATCTTCTGCAACTGGCTGGGACGCTGCTCAAGCGCCGGGCGGGAGACGTGCGCAACAGGACGCCTGAAATCGCCATCGATGTGCTCGCGGTCTTGGTTCCACTCGCCGCATTTCTGCTCGTCCGTACGCCCGACCGCAGCCTCTACTGTGCTGTGTGGTTGCTGAAACCGCTGCGCGACTCGACTTTCTTCCCGGTGCTGGGCAGGGTGCTGGCCAACGAAGCGCGCAATCTGATCGGCGTCACCACGCTCTTCGGCGTCGTTCTGTTCGGCGTCGCGCTCGCGGCCTTTGTCATCGAGCGCGACATCCAACCGGAAAAGTTCGGCAGCATCCCCCAGGCAATGTGGTGGGCGGTGGTTACTCTGTCCACCACCGGCTACGGCGACGAGATTCCGCAAAGCTTCGCCGGCCGCGTCCTTGCCGGGTTGGTGATGATGAGTGGCATCGGTATCTTCGCGCTCTGGGCCGGCATTCTTGCCACCGGCTTCTATCAGGAAGTCCGTCGCGAGGATTTCGTCCGCAATTGGCGATTGGTCGCCGCCGTGCCGTTGTTTCAGAAGCTCGGCCCGGCCGTGCTGATCGAGATCGTGCGCGCGTTAAGACCGCGCACGGTGCCCG
>NZ_RZOS01000260.1:0-8065 GCF_004022605.1 Mesorhizobium sp. M4B.F.Ca.ET.089.01.1.1 | reverse complement strand
GGCGGCGAAGGCGCAGAGCCACATCCGCCAGGCCAGGCCGCAGCAGGCGCCGGCAAAGCTGCCCGAAACCGGCCCGATGGCGGCCATGCTGAAGAAGCTGTTCGGCGGCAAGGGCTGAACGTCGCCGGGGATGGCGGCCGAGGGCTTGACGTTCGTCACCCCTTTCGCCCATAGCCCTGATCAAATTTCGATTTCCCGATAGGACCGGACAAAATGGGTTTCAAATGCGGCATCGTCGGCTTGCCTAATGTCGGCAAGTCGACGCTCTTCAACGCGCTGACCAGGACGGCGGCGGCGCAGGCCGCCAACTATCCGTTCTGCACCATCGAGCCCAACACCGGCGAGGTCGCAGTGCCGGACTCCCGCCTGCAGAAGATCGCCTCGATCGCCAAGTCGAAGGAGATCATCCCGACGCGCATCTCCTTCGTCGACATCGCCGGCCTGGTGCGCGGCGCCTCCAAGGGCGAAGGGCTGGGCAACCAGTTCCTCGCCAACATCCGCGAGGTCGACGCCATCGTCCATGTGCTGCGCTGCTTCGAGGACGACGACATCACCCATGTTGAGGGACGCATCGACCCCGTCGCCGATGCCGAGACGGTCGAGACCGAGCTGATGCTCGCCGACCTCGAAAGCCTCGAGCGCCGCATCGTCCAGTTCCGCAAGCGCGCCGCCGGCAAGGACAAGGAAGCGATGAGCGTGCTGCCGATGATGGAGGCGGCGCTCGAACTGCTGCAGGCCGGCAAGCCGACCCGCATCCTGTTGAAGGGCATAGCGGCGGAGGATCTGCGCATCCTGCAGGGGCTCAACCTGCTCACCTCACACCCGGTTCTCTACGTCTGCAACGTCGCGGAAGCCGATGCCGCGACCGGCAACGAGCACTCCAGGGCCGTGGAAAAGATGGCCGCTGCGCAGGGCGCCGGCACTGTCGTCATCTCGGCGACGATCGAAGCCGAGGTTGCCCAGCTTTCCGACGACGAGGAGATGGAGTTCCTCGCCTCGCTTGGCCTCGACGAACCGGGTCTCAACAAGGTGATCCGCGCCGGCTACGACCTTTTGCATCTCATCACCTATTTCACCGCCGGGCCGAAGGAGACGCGCGCCTGGACCATTCACAAGGGCGACAAGGCCCCGCAGGCCGCCGGCGTCATCCACACCGATTTCGAGCGTGGCTTCATCCGCGCCCAGACCATCGCCTTCAACGACTTCGTCACCCTCGGCGGCGAAGTTGCGGCCAAGGAGGCCGGCAAGGCCCGCGATGAAGGCAAGGAATATGTCGTCCAGGACGGCGACGTGATGCTGTTCAAGTTCAACACCTGACGGTCCGGGATACGCGCGGCTGGCTCACCAGAAATGACTTGACCAAACGCCTGTTGGCCGGCATCCGGGGTGCCGATCCTAACGGGATCGCGCGTTCGTCAACCGGATCCGGACCATGACCGCAAAGACCTGGGCCTATGAGGATTTCGTCGAGGGCGCCTCGCTCGACCTCGGTGTGAAGCACGTATACGCCGCCGAGATCATCGCGTTCGCCAGCGAGTTCGACGCCCAGCCGATGCACCTCGACGAGGCGGCCGGCAAGGCCAGCATCCTCGGCGGCCTGTCGGCTTCGGGCTGGCACACCTGCGCGATGTTCATGCGCATGCTGTGCGATGCCTTCCTGCTCGACTCGACTTCGCAGGGATCGCCCGGCATCGAACACGTCAAATGGAAGAAGCCGGTGCTCGCCGGCGATACGCTCAGCGGGACGGTGACCGTGCTTGCCAAGCGCCAGTCCAAATCGCGGCCTCAGCTCGGCCTCGTCACCATGCGCAGCGAACTGTTCAACCAGCGCGGCGAGAGCGTCTTCGAGCTCGAGAACACCGGCATGTTCCTGACCCGGGAGGCCGCGGCGTGACCCTCGACGAGTTCTTCCTGATCGGCCACACCGTCACGCTGGGCTCGCACAAATTCGAGCCCGACGAGATCAAGGCCTTCGCCCGCAAATACGACCCCCAGGTCTTTCATGTCGATGAGGAGGCTGCGAAGAAGAGCGTGCTCGGTGGCTTGTGCGCCTCCGGCTGGCACACCGCCGCCACCTGGATGAAGTACAATCTCGAAAAGCGCATGGAGACCGAGGGGGTGCGCTGGACGGGTCCAGGCCCGCAGCCCGAATTCGGCCCCTCGCCCGGCTTCCGCAACCTGAAATGGCTGAAACCGGTCTATGCCGGCGAGACCGTGACCTTCACGCGCACCGCGCTCGCCCACCGTCCGCTTGCCGCGCGCCCCGGCTGGAACCTGCTGACGCTGCGCTGCGAAGCCTTCGATTCGACCGGCGACAAGGTCATCGAGTTCGACAGCGCGGTGCTGGTGAAGGTGGAGTAGCCTCTTCCTTCTCCCCGTAAACGGGGAGAAGGTGCCCGAAGGGCGGATGAGGGGCGGCACCGGCGCAGGTGTCTCAAACTCGACCGCCGCGCTTGCCCCTCACCCTGGCTCCGCTCGCGTTGTTCGCTGCGCGTCCCTCTCCCCGTAAACGGGGCGAGGGAGAAGTGCTAATGCCCCTCGAAGCCGATCAGCGTCCGCACCGGCACGCCGAGCGCTTCGAGCTTCTCGCGCCCGCCGAGGTCAGGCAGGTCGATGACGAAGCAGCCGGCGACGATGTCGGCGCCGATCTGCCTGAGCAGCTTCACCGCCGCCTCCGCCGTGCCGCCGGTGGCGATCAGGTCGTCGACGAGTATCACTTTCTCACCGGGCGAGACGCCGTCCTTGTGCATCTCCATCTCGTCCAGCCCGTATTCCAGGCTGTAGGCGACGCGCACCGTCTCATAGGGCAGCTTGCCCTTCTTGCGGATCGGCACGAAGCCGGCCGAGAGCTGATGGGCGACGGCGCCGCCGAGGATGAAGCCGCGCGCCTCGATGCCGGCGATCTTGTCGACCTTCAGCCCGACATAGGGATGCACCAGTTCGTCGATGGCGCGGCGGAAAGCGCGCGCGTTGCCGAGCAGCGTGGTGATATCGCGGAACAAGATGCCCGGCTTCGGATAGTCCGGAATGGTGCGGATGGCCGCGAGCAGCGTTTCTTCGAGAGAGGATTTCATGGCCGGTTGATCCGTTGCCGTACAGTTTTGCCGGCTAGCGGCCGAAAAGAAAAGGGCGCCCTTCGGCGCCCTCGCATTTTTCCGTCGCAGTCGCTCAGTGGGCGACGTCGGCCCACACCTTGCGCTTGGTGAGATAGACCAGCGCGCCGAACAGGAGCAGGAACACCAGCACGCGGAAGCCGGTCTTCTTGCGGTCCTCCAGATGCGGCTCGGCGGCCCACATCAGGAAGGCCGAGACGTCGCGGGAATACTGGTCCACTGTCTGCGGCGAACCGTCGTCATAGGTCACCTGGCCGTCGGAGAGCGGCTTCGGCATCTTCAGCGACACGCCGGACAGGAAGTACGGGTTGTAGTGCGTGCCCTCGGGGATCACCATGCCGGCCGGCGGCGTCTGGTCGTAGCCGGTCAGCAGCGAGTGGATGTAGTCGGGGCCGCCCTGGGCGTACTGGGTGAAGATGTCGAAGACGAAGCGCGGGAAGCCGCGCTCGACGCCGCGCGCCTTGGCGAGCAGCGACATGTCGGGCGGAGCGGCGCCGCCATTGGCCGATGCGGCGGCTTGCTCGTTCGCGAACGGCGCCGGGAAGTGATCGGACGGCTTGCCCGGGCGGTCGAACATGTCGCCGGCATCGTTCGGGCCGTCGTGGATCGTGTATTCGGCGGCCAGCGTCTTCACCTGCCCGTCCGAATAGCCGAGCCCTTCCAGCGTGCGGAAGGCAACCAGGTTCATCGAATGGCAGGCCGAGCAGACTTCCTTGTAGACCTTCAGGCCGCGCTGCAGCTGGGCCTTGTCATAGGTGCCGAACGGGCCGGCGAAGCTCCAGCTCATTTCCTTCGGCTCGTCGATCGGGAAATGCGTCGGTGCCGCCGCGTTATGTGCCTCTTCGGCGATGGCGCCTGCACCTGTCATCCAGGTGCCCGCGGCCACCAGGCCAAGCAGAGCCAGCGAGGTGAGAATCTTTTTCATACCCAGATCCCCTTAGATTCTCAGCCCTTGGTTTCCGGCGCGGCGTTCGCGTTGGCCGGATGTCCGCCGCCGCCCTTGTTCTTTTCCAGCACCGCCTCGGTGATCGAATTGGGCAGCCTGCGCGGCGTCTCGATCAGCCCGAGCACCGGCAGCGCGACCAGGAAGAAGGCGAAGTAGAACAGCGTCGCCATCTGCGCCATGAACACATAGCTGCCTTCGGCCGGCTGCGAGCCCAGCCATCCGAGCAGGATGGCGTCGGCCACGAACAGCCAGAAGAACAGCTTGTACCAGGGCCGGTAGACCGCCGAGCGCACCTTGGACGTGTCGAGCCACGGCACCAGGAACAGCATGGCGATGGCGCCGAACATGCACAGCACGCCGCCGAGCTTGGAGTTGATCGGCCCGATGTTGAAGGTAATGGCGCGCAGGATCGCGTAGAACGGCAGGAAGTACCATTCCGGCACGATATGGGCAGGCGTCTTCAGCGGGTTGGCGACCGTGTAGTTGTCCGGGTGGCCGAGGAAGTTCGGCAGGTAGAAGACGAAATAGGCGAAGACGAACAGGAACACGATCATGCCGAACGCGTCCTTGATGGTGGCGTAAGGCGTGAAGGCGACGGTATCGGTCTTCGACTTGACCTCGATGCCGGTCGGATTGCTTTGCCCGACGACATGCAGCGCCCAGATATGCAGCACGACGACGCCGGCGATCATGAACGGCAACAGGTAATGCAGCGCGAAGAAGCGGTTCAGCGTCGGGTTGTCGACGGCAAAGCCGCCGAGCAGCAGTTCCTGGATCCAGTTGCCGACCAGCGGAATGGCGCTGAAGAAGCCGGTGATGACGGTGGCGCCCCAGAAGCTCATCTGTCCCCAGGGCAGCACATAGCCCATGAAGCCGGTCGCCATCATCAGCAGGTAGATGATGCAGCCGAGGATCCACAGCAGCTCGCGCGGCGCCTTGTAGGAGCCGTAATAGAGGCCGCGGAAGATGTGGATGTAGACGGCGACGAAGAAGAACGAGGCGCCGTTGGAATGGAGATAGCGCAGCAGCCAGCCCGAATTCACGTCGCGCATGATCTTCTCGACCGAATCGAAGGCGAGCGTGGTGTCCGACGTGTAGTGCATGGCCAGCACGATGCCGGTCAGGATCTGCGACGCCAGCATGATCGACAGAATGCCGCCGAACGTCCACATGTAGTTGAGGTTGCGCGGCACCGGATAGGCGACGAAGCTGTCATAGACCAGCCTGGGCAGCGGCATGCGGGCGTCGAACCAGCGTCCGAGACCGGTCTTGGGCGTATAGGTCGAGTGTCCCTCGCTCATCGAAATATCCCCTGCCTCAACCGATAAGGATCTTGGTATCGGAAATGAACTTGAATACCGGCACCGCCATGTTCTCGGGCGCCGGGCCTTTGCGGATGCGGCCGGCGGTGTCGTACACCGAGCCGTGGCACGGGCAGAACCAGCCGCCGAAATCGCCTTCCTGGCCGAGCGGGATGCAGCCGAGATGGGTGCAGACCTGGACCATGACCATCCAGGCTTCCTTGCCGGGCGTCGTGCGGTTGGCGTCGGTCGCCGGAGCGTCGGCCGGCAAATTGGCGTTGCGGGCGATCGGGTCCTTGAGGTCGGCGAGATTGACGGCCTCGCCGTCCTTCATCTCCTTCTCGGTGCGATTGCGCACCACGACCGGCTTGCCGCGCCACTTGACGATCAGCGACGTTCCCGGCGTCAGCGACGAGACGTCCACTTCGACCGAGGCCAGCGCCAGCGTCGAGGCGTCGGGGCGCATCTGGTCGATGAACGGCCATGCGACGGCCCCCGCGCCGACAACGGCGGCCATGCCGGTGGCGACATAGAGGAAATCACGACGGTTGGGATCGTGGGTATCGGTTGCGCTCACGGGTGCCTGATCCTTTCGCCTCTTCCGTGCCGGCGGCCGAGCCTTGTCCCCGCTCAATCGCGCCGGCCCGACAGCGCATGGCGAACAGGCTAGCGAATTCCTCCGGCATTTGGAGTTCGGTTTATGCGTGAAGCCCGTTTTTGTCCAGTCGGGTGAAGGCACAAGGTCAGATTGTCGCGGGGGTAAAATCCGATGCCGGACGGCGCTGCGCCGAAGGGTCGCCAAACAGCCCGAAACGACCGCAAAAACAACGGCGATCTTGCCACGCCTTTGCCTCGACAGTCGGCGCCGGCTCGGTCTATTCTGCCCTCATGGCGCACGTCATCGACCGCGACAAATGGGCCAGGATGCCCGACCGTTGGCAAGGCGAGCTCGAATGCGGCGCCTGGGGCTCCAACTCCTGCCTGATCTTCAATTATCTGCCCGGGACCGGCGGCGGTCCGCGCCTGCACCGGCATCCCTACGCGGAGATCTTCATCGTCCGCCAGGGCAGCGGCCTGTTCACGGTCGGCGACCGGGAGATCGAGGCATTCGCCGGCCAGATCGTGATCGTGCCGCCCAACACGGCGCACAAATTCACCAATCTCGGTCCTGGCCCGCTGGAGACCATCGATATTCACGAGAACGGCAGCTTCGTCACCGAGTGGCTGGAGTAGATCCCCGGTACGGCAAGAGACCCGAAGGCAGCGCCTATTTCGCGCCGAGCCTGACCAGGACTGCCCTCGGTATGTTGTATTCGCGGATCACCGCATCGTGCTTGCGCAACCCGCAGAGCTCGCGCTGGATGAAATAGGCATGCACGGCCTCGGCGGCGTCCTTGAGCAGTCGCGGCCGCCGCTCCTCGTCGTCGCCGTTCTCGCGCAGTCTGGCCAGCGTCGCCTCGACGCGCTGGCCGGCGCGGCCGAGAGCCGCCGCCTTTTCGGCGAGGATCTCGTGGCCGAGCAGGTCGAGTGCGCTCTCCTGCGCTCCCGCTCGTCCGAAATTGGAGGGCATGCGAACCGACATTGCTCTTCCTACTCCGCCGGCCGCGTCTCTTCCAGCACGCTTTCCTCGTTGAACAGGAAGCCGCCCGACTGCCGCTTCCACAGCCGCGCGTAAAGCCCGTCCAGCGCCACCAGCTCGTCATGCGTGCCCTGTTCGATGATCCGCCCGCCGTCGAGCACCACCAGCCGGTCGAGTGCCGCGATCGTCGACAGCCGGTGCGCGATGGCAATCACGGTCTTGTTCTCCATCAGCCGCGTCAGATTCTCCTGGATCGCCGCCTCGATGTCGGGATCGAGCGCCGAGGTCGCCTCGTCCAGGATCAGGATCGGCGCATCCTTGAGGAAGACACGAGCGATTGCCACACGCTGGCGCTGGCCGCCAGACAGCTTCACGCCGCGTTCGCCGACATAGGCGTCGTAGCCGGTGCGCTCGCGGTTGTCGCGCAGGCCGATGATGAACTCGTGTGCCTCGGCCCTCCGCGCCGCCGCGATCACTTGCGTCTCGGTCGCTTCCGGCATGCCGAGCTTGATGTTGTCGCGCAGCGAGCGGTGGAACAGGGCCGTGTCCTGGCTGACCACGCCGATATTGGCGCGCAGCGAATTTTGCGTCACCTGCGCGATATCCTGGCCGTCGATCAGGATCTTGCCGCCCTCGAGGTCGTAGAGGCGCAGGATCAGATTGGCCAGCGTCGTCTTGCCGGCTCCCGATGGGCCGACCAGTCCGACCTTCTCGCCGGGCCTGACGACGAGGTCGATGCCGTCGAGCACGCCCGCTCCCTTGCCGTAGTGGAAAGTCACGTTCTTCACATCGATGCGGCCGCCGGCCACGATCAATTCCTTGGCGTCCGGCGCGTCGGTGAGGCCGAGCGGCTGCGAGATCAGCGCCTTGGAGTTCTCCAGCACGCCGAGGTTCCTCAGGATGCCGTTGAGCTGCATCATCACCCGGCCGAGCAGCATGTTGAGCCGCAGGACGAGCGAAAGCGTGAAGGCAACGGCGCCGACGGTGATCGAGCCTTCGAGCCATAGATAGATGGCAAAGCTGGCGATGGCGGTGATCATGACGCCCGACAGCGTCGTCAGCGCCATGCGCACGCCGGTCAGCCGGCGGGTGAACGGGCGCAGGGCGTCCAGATAGATGTCGAAAC
>NZ_RZOS01000025.1:0-31350 GCF_004022605.1 Mesorhizobium sp. M4B.F.Ca.ET.089.01.1.1 | reverse complement strand
CGACGAGTTCCTCGACCTGATGCGCTCGGGCACGGTCGACATCGTCTTTGCCAACAGCCACGAGATCAAGTCGCTCTACCAGACATCGTCGTTCGACGAGGCGCTGGCCCAGATCCGCAAGGATTGCCGGATCGCCGCCGTCACCCGCTCGGAAAAAGGCTCGGTGATCGTGCGCGGCGACGAGACCGTGGTGATCAAGGCGACCGCCATCAAGGAACTGGTCGACACGACGGGCGCCGGCGATCTCTATGCCGCCGGCTTCCTGCATGGCTACACGCAAGGCCGCGACCTGCAGACTTGCGGCGACCTTGGCTCACTGGCAGCCGGATTGGTGATCCAGCAGATCGGCCCCAGGCCCCGTCAGAATTTGCGCCGCGAGGCCGAGCAGGCGGGGCTGACCATTCCGGACGTTCAAACGAGTTAGTGGCCTACCTTCCCGTTGTGCAGGCTATCTCGCCAGAAGCGCAATCACGGAATAGGGAAATCCTGATGTCGAACATGATGAAGGCGCTTGTGAAGGCCAAGGCCGAACCGGGCATCTGGATGGAAGAGGTGCCGGTGCCGGAAATCGGCCCCAACGACGTGCTGATCAAGATCAAGAAGACGGCGATCTGCGGCACCGACGTGCACATCTACAATTGGGACCAGTGGGCGCAGAAGACGGTGCCGGTGCCGATGGTGACGGGCCATGAATTCGTCGGCACCGTTGCCGATTTCGGCGCAGCGGTCACCGAATACAAGGTCGGCCAGCGTGTATTGGGCGAAGGCCACATCGTCTGCGGCCATTGCCGCAACTGTCGCGCCGGGCGAGGGCATCTGTGCCGCAACACACTCGGCGTCGGCGTCAACCGTCCAGGCGCCTTCGGCGAGTATCTGGCGATCCCGCAGCACAATGTCGTGCCGATCCCCGACGATGTGCCCGATGAGATTGCCGCGATCTTCGATCCCTTGGGCAATGCCGTCCACACCGCATTGTCCTTCGATCTGGTCGGCGAGGACGTGCTGGTGACTGGCGCCGGGCCGATCGGCATCATGGGCGCGCTCGTCGCCCAATGCGTCGGCGCGCGCAAAGTGGTCATCACTGACATCAACCCGGTGCGGCTGGCGCTAGCCAAGAAACTCGGCGTCCAGCATGTCGTCGACGCCTCGAAGGAGAAGCTGCGCGACGTCATGCCGGTGCTCGGCATGACCGAGGGGTTCGACGTCGGGCTCGAAATGTCAGGCGCCGCCCCCGCTTTCCGCGACATGATCGACACCATGAACAATGGCGGCAAGATCGCCATTCTGGGCATCGCGCCGACCGGCTTCGAGATCGACTGGAACAAGGTCATCTTCAAGATGCTGCATCTCAAAGGCATCTACGGCCGCGAGATGTTCGAAACCTGGTACAAGATGATCGCGCTTGTGCAGGGTCCGCTGGATGTCTCCGGCCTGATCACCCACCGCATCGGCATCGACGATTTTCAGATCGGTTTCGATGCGATGAAGAGCGGCAGTTCCGGCAAGGTGGTGATGGACTGGTAGGGATTGCCTTGGCCGCTATTCAGGAAAAGCTGACGACAGCACCTCTGGTCCGCCGGACATTTTCCAACTAGGGGAACATGGCTGGGTGGAGAGCTATGGCTCCGCTACGTGCGCTCGCTAATCATACACGGCGACGTATCGCGGCCCACCCGGTGACGGTCGATGGGGCAATTCGCTTCAGTCGATGACGGAAACCCGGTGAACCGATGCTGAGGCCCCGACGCGATCGTCTATTTCCTATGATCTGCGATTGAGGTCGAGGTGTTGCCGCTTTCAGCGGGTAAAATGCGATAGACGACTTCCGGTACCCTTCCGGTCAGCGAAAAGGAAGGCAACGAGCCGCATTGCCTCAAGCAAAATGTTACCAATAGTGTCCTGTTCCAAAGGGGATGGACAGGTCGTGCCATTCCGGTTCGGGGGAAGGATGGCGCGGCTCAGCATGGCGACACGGTGAAGCGGCGATCGTGGAGCTTTATTGCGGCGTTGACAAGCGGCGCATTCTGGATGAGTTCGAGGCGGTAACCGGCTATTATTCGCAAGCGCGCGATCCGTCTTATGAACCGTCGTGAGCAGAGGCCGTCTGCGGGCAAGAGCCGCAGCCGCTGTTACGGCAGCGATGTCCGCGACGCGCTCATCGTGTTGTGGGAGGATTCGGAGCGGCTGGGTCCGCATCGACGCTCGCGGCGGCCAGCGCCGCCGGGCAGGAATGAGTTCGCAGTTCGCCGCTCGGTGCCAGCCCGCACCTTCGGCGATTGGAAAGATCCGCCGCCCGGCTTTGTTGAGCGCATTCGGGCACGTCTTCGTCAGGGAGCTTCGTGCAGACGATGGTGCTGACCGGATTGCCGCCGGCTGGACCGATTGCATTCCGCTCCGCACGCGCGACAGCGGCAATGTGATCATGGCGATCAAGCAGGCCCGCTCCCGGTTTCGCTGACCCTGTGCTGCTGTTTGCCGGCATCCGCCCGCACAGGAAGAGCTTGTAAAAGCGGTCGGTGCGGAAATCGAGGAGCCGTTGGTCGTCGATCTTCAGCCTGAACGCGGTCGTTTGCTGGTGCCGCAAATCGGCTGTTGCATGTACATCCCTGTCAGACGTCAGTTTTCCTCGCCTATTTTGGTGTCGAGCGCGAAGTGCTCCAACCAGATTGCAAGGCTTTTTGGAAATGAGAGCGGCTTTGCGCAGGGCGCTCCGTTGTTGAGCATTCAAGCTACCAAGCCAATGACGCGCAGGTTCCACCAGGCTCGCCAGCCTTGAAGGACAGCGAAAAAAGCAGAGCACGACAGACACAACAGTGCATCAGGACGCCGCAGTCGTTGAAGATGGTGCGCTGCATCCATACCGTGGATGCATTCGATCCAAATAATCGATTTGTTCAATCAGTTTCTCGAAAGCTAACCCTACCCTCTGTGGGAATCGGGCTCTGAGCCGCGACGCTGCCTTGCGAGCGCAGGGGCTGCACGTAGGAGAGATGATGCAACGAGAAATCGCACGCGGGTTGCTGGCCTCGTGGGTTCGCCGACCGGCGTATTTGAGCCCGTCAGTTGGTCCTCACCCGCGCCTATTGCCACCGAGCGACTTGCATGTCCCTCCGACTCGGACCAGTTCCGAGAGCTGCGACGAGTTGCGCGCCGTGTGCTCCGATCAGATGGCCGCCGGTGACGCGTTCGATGGGCCGTCCCTCTTCGAGAGGAGATGAAATGCGAACGCTGCTCGTGGATCATCATGCGGATCTTGCGCGCGCCATGCGACTTGCGCTCGGGGATGGCGGCTTCGTCGTTGATGTCGTTGGTACTCTGGAACTGGCTTCGAGTGCATTTTCTTGCGCCAGCTATGAAATTCTCCTGCTGGAATTGGCTCTGCCAGATGGCGATGGCTTGGGTTGGCTGAGGCAGTTGAGGACCCACGGGCATTCAGTTCCTGCCGTCATTATGAGCAGCCTTAACGATCTCGATAAGCGAATTGCGATCTTCAACGGTGGTGCGGACGACTTTCTGCTCAAACCCATCTCTACCGATGAGCTTATTGCCAGAATGAGAGCCATTCTGCGCCGGGCGACACAGATGACCGACCTGAGGCTCGTATTTGGCAATCTCGACTTTGATCCGGTCGCCCGCCAGGTTTTCGTTGATGGGCACCCAATGATGATCGCACGTCGCGAACTCTGTATTCTAGAGCACCTGCTTAACCGGGCAGGCCGCATCGTGCCCCGTGCGCAATTGGAAGATCACCTCTATTCATTCAACGACGACGTGTCTGCCAACGCGCTTGAAGTCGGAATTTATCGTTTACGGGGACATCTGACCAGATCAGGTGCAACGCCACGGATCAAGACCATCCGAGGCATTGGTTACATCCTAGAATTGACTGACGCCTCGTCCGCATAGTTTGTCGAATCGAAAGAAGATCTATTTTGCTGATCCTTCAACATCCTTGCCATGCGCTCAATTGGCGGGCGATCGCCAACAAGGTTACAAGACCTGCAGTTCCCCGTTACCTGGGCCATCTCCTCTGCGCGCTTATTGTGACTTTCCCACTTGGTGTCGCGGCGCAAAACAAGCAGGACAAAGGCCCGCCGCATGCGGCTTCGAATAGCATCAACGCCACGCTGACCCTTTCCTCTTCGCTCGGGGAGACCGTTCATCTGCCCGCGCCAGCCACGACCATCTTTGTTGCTGACCCCACGATCGCGGATTTTCAGGCGCCATCGAGCAAAACAATCTTCGTCTTTGGCAAGAAATCGGGGCGGACCAGCCTATTCGCCTTGGATGGCAATGGCGAGCCTCTCGCCGAATTGCGTATCGTTGTCACGCAACCGATCGGGGATTTACGCGCCATGTTGCGGGAGCAGGTCGGCGACTATCCCATCCGCGTCAACTATACGCCGCGCGGCGCAATCCTTAGCGGGACGGCGCCCGACGCAGAGGTCGCCGACACCGCAAAAAGAGTCACTGAGCAATATCTGGGCGACGGAGCGCAAGTCGTCAACAACATCAAGGTCGCTGGATCCCTGCAAGTTAACCTCAGCGTGCGCGTAGCCGAAGTCTCACGCAGCGCCATGAAGTCACTCGGCGTCAACTTGTCCGCCTTCGGTCAAATCGGCAATTTCAAAGTGGGCGTTCTAAGCGGAAGCGCTGCAAGCGCTGGGTCTGGTTCAACCCAGGGTGGCGGTACAGCAGAAATCGGATTCGACAACGGTGCCGTCAACGTCAGCGCGGTTCTCGACGCGCTCGCCAAGGAGCATATAGCTTCCGTCCTGGCTGAGCCGAACCTCACCGCTATGTCGGGTGAAAAGGCCAGCTTTCTCGCGGGCGGCGAATTTCCCATTCCTGTCCTGCAGGAAAACAGGCAGGTATCGGTTGAATTCCGTCACTTCGGCGTCAGTCTGGAATTTGTGCCGACAGTTCTCAGCAACAATCAAATCAACATTCACGTAACGCCCGAAGTCAGTGAACTGTCGACGCAAGGTGCCGTGCAAATCAACGGAATTTCCGTGCCGGCAGTTTCCACGCGCCGAGCCGATACGGTCGTCGAACTCGCCAGCGGCCAGAGCTTCGCAATCGGCGGTCTAATCAGGCGGAACGTCAACAATGATGTCAGGGCCTTTCCCTGGCTCGGAGAACTGCCGATCCTGGGACCGCTTTTTCGCTCGACCTCGTTTCAAAAAGAGGAGTCAGAACTGGTCATTCTAGTTACGCCTTACATTGTAAGACCAGGCTCCAACCCAAACCAGATGAGCGCACCGACCGAGCGGGCGGCACCGGCTTTGAACGGAGGGGGCGCTCCGACGAATTCCGTGACAAGTCCCCCGCGAGACCGCGCTGCTATCCGTGCGGGCGCGCCAAGCGCCCAGGGCGGTCTCGGCTTCATCATCGAATAGTGTCATCCAAAGATGTTGCGTTTTATAATCCTCTTTGTCGCTCTGGCACCAAGCGTAAGTGGCTGCACAAGCACTACGCCAGTTGATGTCGAACCATCGGCACCAATGCTTGTCCGAGAGGAGACCACCGTCCTGACGTTGCAAAGCCTGCGCGCTTCCGAACGGCAGCGTTTGCGTGTTTTCCTAGACAAGGCCAGTCGCGGCCGGTTCGATGCCATCCACCTCCTCATCAGCGGTTCGCCCCAGCTCAGCGCAGGGGTAGCCCATCAGGCCAGGCAGTTGGCAATCGAAGAAGACAACATTCAATTGCGCGATCAACACGACGCCGGCTCAGTGCGAATTGAGGCGATTGTCTATCACGCCCGTCCGCCGGTCTGTCCCTCATATGGTGCCTTACCCAATGAAGAATCCTTCAAACAGCCGCTTGGTTGTTCGACAGGACATAACCTGGCCGTGATGGTCAACGATCCGCGCGATCTGCTCGACAATCAGGCCGTCAAGGCCGGCGATGGCGATCGTGCTTCTGTACCAGTTGCAACTTACAGAACATTCGGGACGGATAAAGGTGGCTGATACCGCCCTTATCTCGGCAGCACTCCTACCGGAGATTGAAAGCTTCCAATCGCGTCCTGATCTAAAATAAAAGGAACCGCTGGATGCAATATAGGCGCTATATCGAGGGCCTTAGGGCCGTTGCTGTACTTCCGGTCGTACTCTTTCATTTCGGAATTTCGGCGATCCCGGGTGGCTTTAGCGGGGTCGATATCTTCTTCGTCATCTCCGGCTACCTAACCAGCGGAAGCCTCCTGGATGACCTTGAACGCGGCCAATTTTCCATCGTCAACTTCTACTGGCGCCGTGCCCGGCGCATTCTGCCGGCGCTCGTCTTTGTGATGCTTCTCACCTGCATTGCAGCATTGTTCATTCTTCTGCCACCGGATCTGCGCGGATTCAGTCTTAGCATCATAGCTACCTCGACCTTCTGGTCGAACGTTTTCTTCTGGAAAACGTCAAGTTACTTCTCTATCGATGCCGCGCTTCTACCACTGTTGCACACTTGGCCGCTTTCCGTAGCGGAGCAGTACTACATCTTCGCACCAATCCTGATGTTCCTAATCTATCGCTACATCGGGAAGCGCTGGCTGACGACACTTCTTCCGATAATTCTCTGCAGCTTCGTAGTGGCGGTGATGGCGACATCGCTGGCACCCACCGCCGGATTCTATCTGCTGCCGACCCGAATCTGGGAACTCATGTTGGGCGCCCTGCTCATGCTCAAATGCCCCTCGCCGCTGGGCAACCGATTCCTGATGGAGTCGGTGGGGGTGGCCGGATTTGGCCTTCTCGCCATCGGGTTCTTCGCGATTTCGGCGAGTGATCCGTTCCCAGGCTACAACGCCTTGTATCCATGCATCGGAACGGCCCTTCTGATCTATGTTGGCCAAAATACCCCCTCGACGGTCGCCACCCGCATGCTCGAAGTCCGGCCGCTGGTCTGGATTGGGCTCATCTCGTATTCGTTGTATCTTGTTCACTGGCCTCTCAATGCGTTCGCGCACTATCTTTCGTTCCAAAAACTCGATCCGTTGATGACCGGTGCGATGTTGGTGGCAAGCCTCGCATTGGCTGCATTCTCCTGGAAGTTTGTAGAGCAGCCGTTTCGACAGAAGAGGGCCTTCACCTCCCCGGGGCCTATCTTCGCCTTTTCAGCGCTCGCGATCGTTGTCCTTTGTGCCGGCGGAGCGGCGGGGGCGCTCGGCAATGGCTTTCCGCAACGGTTTCCGGACTATGTCCAGCGGCGCATTTCCGTCGGGGACTGGAGGAATGGCATCTGTTTCAACGAGGGCACCAGCCGGATCGAAAGCTGGAATATGGAGGATTGCACGCGCACCAGCGGTTTTCCAACAACGGTTTTTTTGTGGGGCGACTCCTTCGCCGCGCACTATGTTTCCGGCTTGGGTGCTAACATAAATCGATTGCAGGCGAACATCGTTGAATATACGTACGCCAGCTGCGCGCCGATACTCTATTACTACCCTTACGATCGTCTTGATTGTGTCCGGTTCAATCGCAAGGCCTTGGACGTCATCTTGGAAGCGGACATCAAGACGGTTATCCTCAGCGGTAGATGGAGTGACTATGAGGTCAGAGGTTTCGACGGTCTTCAGCAAACAATCGCTACGCTTCGTGCCCTGGGCGTGCGCGTGTTTGTCATCGGCCAGTCTCCGCAGTTCCCAACTGACGTCCGGAAAATTGCGTTCTTCGCCAAGCGCCAAAATCTGGACGATACGTCCTGGCCGATCGCGATGGACCCCGACATCAACGAACGTGTGCGCTCATTTACCAAAGGCGCCACATTCATCGATCCGCTGAAATTCCTGTGCAGCGCAGGACGCTGCGCCTATTCCGATAGAGGAGAGTTTTTATATTTCGACTATGGTCATTTCTCTTCAGCCGGCGCCACACTGGCAATCTCGAAATACTGGCCGGCTTTTGGCAAGGACAATGCTCTTCCTAAGACGAAGTAGCGGCTCAGCGGCTGACAAGCACCAGTACGGGTCCCAGTGATAGCTCCTGCTTCCGCAGCAGCCGCGACGATGGAGCTGTTCAGGTTTAAGGCCCCCCGATAGTGACCTAGGATGGGTGCTGCCACGCGGCTCGGACTCAGCGTGCATTATCACGTAAATGTTGAGAGAATGAATGGCGCCGCGAAGGGCAATTCCAGCCGTCCAAAGCGACAGGCGTGTCGCGGCCTCGACATTGCAGTGGCGCTTACCTAACACGGCCTCACACTGCCCTCTAAGCGGCCCCGAATTTGAACTGACGGCCCCTGGCCGGTTCATCGGGCAGGTCAAGGGCTAGGTGTAGTACACAGGGCTCATAACTTTCAGTTTCTAGTTGGTACGATGGGCCGTGGACGGTCGATGCAGACTTCAAGATGGCGAACGAAGCTCTCCATGCGTGCGTTGTCGAGGCAAGTGCCTTTGCCATGCTCGCGACTGGAGAGATTTCAAAATGAGCCTTGTAAGCGGAGAATGCCGCCGACGCTGTTCGGCTTGCTCGTGCCCTTGACGGCGGTAGGCTCGGCAGGGCCGAGGCCAGAGTTGCCGTAGTGGTCGTAATCGACCTCGGCTGTGACCGTGAAGCCGGGAACGACCATGTAGGCGACGTTTGCAGCCACACCAGCATCCTTGAGCTGATCACCCGAGACCTGAAGGTTGAACGAAGTTTTCTCGTCAAACTCGTAGGTGGCGCCCGCCCAGAAAGCCCACTGGCCGTTCCAGATTTTGTACGAGCCGCGCCCATGATTGGCAATTGCGCCGTTTGAGTCCTCGTTGAGACTGGCATTGGAACCGTAGCCGAAGAGTCCAAACAGCGACAGCTGGTTTGTGACAGCGACGTCGACGCGGATCTTGCCGGCAAAAGCTTCGTAATTGCTGTCATAAGCCGCGACGCCGGTGATCGAGCCCCAGCCTTGCGTGTATTTCAAGCCGGCGACAACGTGCGGAATATAGCTGTCGATAGTACCGGCTGAGCCCGATCCTTGTTCGAGCGAAATCACAGTCGAAATGCCGTTGCCGGCGTCGAAGTGGTACTGAGCCACGTTGGTGTCGAAGCCGGCCGACGGAACGAGCATACTATCGAGAACGTCGCCAGCGTAGCTTACAAACGTATCGAAGGCCGACCCCTCCTTGCCAACTCGCAGGCCTCCCAGCTCGACCCAGGCAGAAGCCAGTGCGAGGCCGCTGTTGAAATCATAGTTCTGAGGACTGTCATGCGAGTTAGCGCTGTTGCCAAAATTCACGTGGGTTTCGGTATAGGTCGTCAACGCGCCGAGCTCGGTCTGCTGGCCGGTCCAAGTTTTGAACGTGAAGCGTGTGCTGTTTCGCCAAGTGCCTTGGTCCTCGCCAGTTCTCACGTCCGAGGTTCTTGCGCTGTCATACGATCGGACGTCACCCAGGCCGATATCGTAACGGACATAGCCGCCGATGCGCAGGCAGGTCTCGGTGTTGGGAATATAGGAATATCCCGAGCCGAGGACGTCGCAGATCTTGATGTACTCGGCCGGTTCCCGCTCGGCGCCAGCTGCTCGACCGACGGAAACGGTCATCAGAGCAGTTAAGCCGAGAAGAGGACTCTTGATGTACATGTCTAGATCTCCATGAAGGAATAAAAAGGATAGAGGCGAAAGAGCAAGCTTTTCCTCTAAATTTTGTGCGTGTTGTCTCCAATATGTGGACGCCAAAGCGCTTGACACGAGAGGTGAGCCAGCGTAAAAGCCACATGTACTTATAATAGTGTTTTCTGTTAGGAGATTCATTATCGTTTACATGTGAAACACTCCGGTCGGACCGCTGCAGCTCTCCGAAATAGAGCAGCAAGCGACATGCCAACCTGAAGCGTAAATGCGGCCGACACCAAAATCGGGCCGACGCGCCTTCGTCTCGCTGGAATCACTTTTTTTGAGGGTCACTGCGAAAAGCAATGTGCGACACGGTTCGCCATGTTCGATATGTGACAGTCTCGTTTAACAGCGACGGCTTCCCGTCTGACCGCAACGGAGGCCGCGCCATGCGCTACCGAGAAGGATCACTGCGCGTACGCTCCGCAAGGGCTGCGCCAGGAACAGAGGGCGTGCGCGTCCGAGGCGTCGCATGGTGGCCGCAGCACCTTTTCGCCGCTGTAAGTTCGCCGTGCAGGTACATTGCGCGGCCGGAAGCGAGAGGGAGCGCACCCTGAAACGGCTGCCTACGGCTCGCCTCGAGTAATTGGCGATGAACAGCATTCTCGAGAACTTAGTCTCGACGGAAAGAGCAACGAAAGGAAGCCGCTTGGACGAGCACGATCCGAAGGAAGAACCGATCGAGACCATTTTCCGCAACGGCACAATCACTGCCGTGGGTATCCTGCTTGCCTTTTCGCTCGGCTTCCTCACTCATTGGGCCGCGAACCCCTTGCCATGGCAACTCTACGATCTGTTCGCCGTAGTGCCGATCCTGCTCGGCATCGCACTGCAGATGAGAGCGCTGTCCATGCTGCTCGACATGAGTTCCTTGCGGCGCCCCATCTACGAACGCGCCAATCGCATTTTCATGGTCGGCCTCATCCAGACCGCGTGTGGCGTCGGCATGGCCATCTTGGTCGATCTTTTCGGGATATCGGTAGGGGGCACGCTGCCCGGCGCTTGACGACAAGCCACACCGCCGCTCTTCGCTCGAAGCGACGTCAAGCCGGGGAACCTTGTGCACCCCCTAGCGGCGTCCTCCTTTCATCAAATGAGCCGACGTCAGCTTTAGAGCGTCTCGGTGGCTAAAGCCGGTATGGTTTTTCGGCCGGCAGGGAAGGCCGCTGGCTGGACCTGGATGGCGTCTGAACGAGGCTTGACAGGTCCGTTGCGTCGGACATGAATTTCGCATTGCAAAGTTCTTCCGCAGACGCCTCAAGCACACTGCACTGGCGTCACGTACTACTCAGACGTTGAATGCGGCACCGCACCATCACCTCAGGCGCAACCATGGCACGCGCGCTCCCCGGCGTGGTTGACCCCATCCTGTCCAAACGAGACTGCGACATAAGCGGGACGCACTGACTTAGGTCAGAGACCAGGACGAGCGCGCAACGAAAGAATGATGGATCAGCGACGTGGGATGACAGCTCCTTGCACACCTCAATCCTGACAAAGTACCGGGACCCCCGGCCGCCTTGGTATACCATCTATCCGACTGTGCCAGACTTCTCTGCGGCAGTTGGTGCTGACGATTATGAGGAATGGCTGGGGGGCCTCCCGGCCGACGAATCGGTGTCGCTCTATTTCCACATTCCGTTTTGCCGATCCATGTGCTGGTATTGCGGCTTCCCTACCGCGGTCATCCGTCGCAACGGCCCGATCCTTAATTATTTAGCGGTGCTGCGTCAGGAGATCAGTTTGGTGTCGGAGCAAGTGCGGCAAGGGCTGCCGGTGAGCGATGTGCATTTCGGCGCGGAACGCCTCACCTTATCGGGCCAGCCGAGCACTTGGCGCTGATGGAATTTCTACGCCGCCACTTCGCTTTCAGCAAAACTGCTGCGATCACCGTGGAGATCGATCCCCGAACGTTCACACCGGAAATGGCCGAAGCCTTGGCAGCTAACGGTGTCAACCGCGCGAGCATCGGCGTGCAGAGCTTTGATCCCGATGTGCAAAGGCGATCAATCGGATCCAGAGTAAGGTGCAGACGGCCGCTGCAGTCCAAAATCTCCGCCGGCATGGCGTTGGCCATATCAACTTCGACCTCATCTTCGGTCTACCGAAACAGACTGTGCAGTCCTGCATCCAGACCGCGATGGCTGCGGTCGCCATGCGCCCCAACCGGCTTGCGGTGTTCGGATACGCGCATATTCCTTCCGTGATAAAGAACCAGCGCCTATCGAGCAGGCAGGTCTACCGGACGGCGATCTTCGCGCCGAACAGGCTGCAGCTGTCGCCGAGACACTGGTTGGCGCTGGCTACCGGGAGATCGGGCTCGATCATTTCGCTCCGCCGGACGACGAACTCGCGCTAGCGCAGAAGACCGGGCGCGCCTACGGCGTAATTCGCTGGGATACTCGGCCGATACTTGCAAAACGTGATCGGCTTAGGCGCGTCGGCTATTGGCCGAGTCCGCGAGGGGTATGTTCAGAACGAAGTAACACGGGATTCTTACGCCCGGCACATCGCAAGTGGACGTCTGGCGACATCAAAGGGTCACCGTCTGACCGACGATGACCGGGTGCGCGCAGCGATCATCGAGCGACTGATGTGCGATTTGGAGGCCGACGTGCCGACCATCTGTGCCGCCCACGAAATCGAACCAGCTCGTTTTCTCGATTCAGTTGAGAGTTTGGTGACGCTGGCTGAGGAGGGGATCCTGGACGTCGAAAACGGCTTCATCCGCGTGCGGCCGGAGCACCGCTTTGTTGTTCGCGCCGTTGCTGCTGCATTCGATGCTTTTCTCGCGAATCGATGAGTTGAGGCCACGACTCCGAAGGCATCAGACCTTGTTTGGCGCTCGTCGGCATGGGCTCTCGCAGAAGACTCCGCAAGCGCATGCAGGGGACTTCCACTTGACGCCGCGTTCATCATCATCTCGCCTGGGTGCGCGCGAAAGCGCACAACCCGGAGCACGCTGCTCTCGGTGTGAGGCTGTGCTCTGCAAAGCACCGGTGATCCACCCTGTCCCTGGACAGCAGCTTGATGGCGTCATCTTGGAGGACGAGAAAAGATTGTCGAGGTACGGGTACGAATTGCCTCGGTCGTCCGTTCAATCGAAAGCACTGTCTGCGGAGGCACCTCTCCTTCATGCAGTGACAGGAGATGCTGGGCGACTTCCTTATCTGCTGCGGTGAGTCGATGATTTAGGCGGAGAAAGTCCATCCAGGTGGGGGTGCGGAATGTCTCCGTCCAAAGTGACGGTGTTTGCAGATTTCGCTGGAGCGTCCAGTTTCGTGCACCGGCACGGCTCTGGACGTGTCGCCGCGTGCGCATGGAGCCCAGAAAGGCCTCGATATTTTCCTCCGATATCAAATACTCGACCTTGGCCACGATAGGGCCACTTCTGGGTTTCAGATCGAGAGCCACGTCCGGCGGATGAAAAACTGAACTTTCTTGATCCGTTTCTTCCCAGGGACGGACCGGCAACACGATCCCCGCTGCTGCAACCAGCAACAGAGCGCCTGCGGCGCCCTCCAATGCTAAGGTCAAGGAATAGTTTTGCGCGACAGAACCCCAGATCCAGCTGCCAGCAGCCATACCGCCTGCGCTCAAGGCGTAGTAAATGGAGAGCGTGCGGCCTACAACCCACCTTGGGCTTGCCAACTGCACCGACACGTCAATGCCCGTCCAGGTGATAAGCCAACCCGCTCCGCCGAGCGCCAGCGAAATGGCCGCCACAGGAATCGACGATGTAAGGGCAAGGGAGAGGCAACAGACTGCACAAGCCACAGAGGCGAAGGCCACCAGCCTGTTTTGAGACGTGACCTTCCTCAAGAAGCCGTTGCCCATGCCCGCGATGAAAGCACCCATGCCGAAGCCGGCCAATAAGATACCGTAGACAATTGGCCCACTCTTCAACTGATCCCGGACGACGAGGGGGAGCAACGCCAGAATGGAGATGCTTGCCAATCCGAAAAGAGCGGCTCGGGCGGTCGCTGCCCTGATCTCCAAAGACATCGCAGTAAAGCGCACTCCGTCATGAATTGCCGTCGTCATTCTCTCACGAGGGAGAGGCGAAGAGCGGACCTCCCATTTGGTGCGCCATATCGCGCTTATGGGCGCCAGATCACTCACCGCAGCCAAGGCGAAAGCGGCCAGCGGCCCAAAGACGGCCAGGATCACGCCCCCCAAGGCCGGACCAACGCTGCGCACAATGTTGTATCCGACGGACATAAGCGTCACTGCGGCCGGAATGTCGCGTTTGTGAAGGATATCGCCGACCGAAGCGTGCCAAGCCGGATCATTCAAGGCAAAGCCGCAGCCGGCCAGGAAACCTAACCCGAGAATCAGCCAAGGACTGACAAATCCCAGACCCACAGAAATCATCAGCGTCGTCGACGCCGATGCTATCAGGCAGTGTCCCGCAAACATCACCCACCGGCGGCTGAAGTTGTCGGCAATGGCTCCGGCGAAAACTGAGAGGAAGAACACCGGCAATGTGGATGCGGCCTGGACGAGTGCCACCATGAGGTCGGACGCTGAAATCGTTGCCATAAGCCAACTGATGGCGACCGTTTGCACTAGCCAACCGAGGCTGGAAATCTGGGTGGCCGCCCAAATTGAGCGAAACACCTTGTTTCGAAATGGGGCGAGCGTCTTTGAAACGGGCGGTTGAGGATTTTCGCTCTGCATGAGGTATTGCTGGCCTTCGATGAGCGCTGCGATTTGAGCAAGCGGGTCGATACTTAGACATCGCGGAGCACCGCACGGAACCCAGCTCTATGGAGCTTGCCGGCGACTATTTACGTATTGAGCCATTCTCATAGTCTCATTCATGAGCAGTCCTGTGCGCAAGCATTGCTTTGCTAAATTCCCACCACAAGCGCGCCGCCGCTGAGACCCGCACCCGCTGCCGCCAAGAGGACTTTCTCGCCAGGCCGAAACGGCTGCGCCCGATGGGCCAGCGACAATGAGAGCGGGATCGTCGCGGCGGAAGAGTTGCCATATTCGGCGATCGTCTTGACGATCGAGTGATCAGCGATGCCGAGGTTCCTGCCGACCGCGTCGAAAATGCGCGCATTGGCCTGATGCGGCACGAAACGATCGAGGTCTTGCGGCCTCAGTCGGGCAGCAGTGAGCGCATCTCTCGAGCAGGCGGTCATCATCTCCACGGCCTTGCTGAATACTTCACGGCCGTCAGTGATCGTCATCCGTGTCTGCGCGAGGTCGAGGTCGGCATGGAACGGAGTGTTGCTTCCCCCGGCGGGAATCTGGATTAGCCCGTAGCGCGAGCCGTCGGAATCCACCGAAGCGCCGAGAATGCCTCGATCCGGGTCATCGCAAGGACTGATCACCATGGCGCCGGCGGCATCGGCAAACAGCACGGCGCTGGCGCGCTCGGCCAAATTGATGCGGTGGCTGAGGATGTTGGCGGCGATGACAAGGCTCGCTTTGCCGTGCAGGCGGGTGAACCCGTCGGCGAACATCAGCGCATAGATGAAGCCGGCGCAGGCGCCGGTCAGGTCGATCGCTCCGGCGCGGCCTAGCCCCAGCCGATGTGCGACCAGCGGCGCGCTTGGCGGCAGAAGGTGATCGGGCGTCGACGTGGCGAGCAAGAGTAGACCGACGTCGCCGCGGTCGATACCGGCATTGGTCAGCGCCATGTCGCCGGCAGAGGCGGCAAGGCCCGACAGCGTGTCTTCGTCTGTTGCCCAGAAGCGCGAGCGAATTCCGGTGCGCCGCTCGATCCAGCCGGGCTCAAGCCCGAGCCGGTCTTCGATTTCCGGGTTCTCGACCTTGCGCGCCGGCGCATGATGGCCGAAGCCGAGAACGCGCGACGATAGGTTCATGGCCGCGAGCCGAAGCGTTCGCCGGCCTCCTCTATCGCGTCATAGAGCCCGCCCAATTCGTCGCTGGTGATGCAATAGGGCGGTAGAAGATAGAGGACATTGCCGAGCGGGCGCACAAGTAGCCCCCGCTCAAGGAAAAAAGCGCGCAGTTTTGGCCCGATCTCGGCCAGATAACCGGCTGAGCCGGTGCGTAGGTCGAGTGCCGCGATGGTGCCGGTTGTCCGGCAGTCGGTGAAATATGGATTGACCCGGAAGCGTTGCAGCCCGGCGGCCTGCCTCGCGCTCAAGACCGCGATCCGCTCGGCCACCGGCTCGTCACGCCAGATCTCGACATTGGCAAGTGCTGCCGCGCAGGCGATCGGATTGGCGGTGTAGGAGCTCGAATGGAAAAACGTCTTCTTGCGATCCTCCGAAAAGTGAGCGTGGAAGATGGCATCGGTGGCGATCGTGGCGGCCAGCGGGATGGTACCACCGGTCAGACCTTTCGAGGTGCACAAGATGTCGGGCGAGACGGACGCCTGTTCGCAGGCAAACATGGTTCCGGTGCGCCCCCAGCCGGTCATCACTTCATCGGCGATCAGCAGCGTGCCGGAGGCTTCGGCGATCCTCTTCAATTCGGCAAGAACCCAGGCCGGATACATCAGCATGCCGCCGGCGCCAAGCACCAGCGGCTCGACGATCAGCGCGGCTGCGCGCCGGTCGCGGCTAACGGCCTCGAACCGATCCAGCGTTTCCTGCTCGCGCCCGGCGGCCGGGAAGGGGATGGCGTCGACCTCGAACAGCAAAGGATCATAGGCGGCGTTGAAGACGCCGCGGGCGCCGACGCTCATCGCCCCGATCGTGTCGCCATGATAGCTGTGCTCCATGACGGCGATGCGCGAACGCGGCGCGCCGATGTTGCGGAAATAGCCGAGCGCCATCTTCAGCGCGACTTCGACTGAGGTGGAGCCACTGTCGGAATAGAACACCCGGTCAAGGCCGGCGGGTGCGAGGCCGACAAGCGCCTCGGCCAGGCGCTCGGCCGGCTCGTGGGTGAAGCCCGCGAAGATGATCTGGTCGAGGTTCGACGCGGTCGTCTCGATGGCCTTCATGATGCGGGGGTGGCGATGGCCATGGGTGACGACCCACCAGGAAGAAATCGCATCGAGGATGCGGAAGCCGTCGGCCTTGTGGAGATAGGCGCCTTCAGTCAGCACGATTTCAGGGACCGAGGGCTCTAGCGCGTGCTGCGTGAACGGATGCCAGACTCGAGACTCCGCCATCAGTCGCCTCCGGCAATCATGGCCAGGTCGAAGCCGGAAATCATTGCATCTCTCAACGTTTCACCCGTCAGCGGACCGAGGTGCGGCAGCCTGCCCAGCTGCGGCACGCCGCCGAATTCCACGATTGTCCTTTGTGTATCGGCCACCTCTTCGCCAATGAAGGCAATGCCGATGAGCGGGATGGAGCGGGCTCTCAGGGCCTCGATCGACAACAGCGTATGATTGATGGTGCCAAGCGCGGTGCGGGCGCACAGTATGACCGGCAGCCGCCATTGTTCGAATATGTCAATGAACCTTGTCTGTCGATTGAGCGGCACCATCAGCCCGCCGGCGCCTTCGATGACGAGCGGTGTCGGCAGGACCGGAAATGAAAGATCGTCGGCCTCGATCGCGACGCCGTCGATTTCGGCTGATCGATGCGGCGACAGCGGCATCGTCAGTCGATAGACTTCGGGCAGCACGCGTCCGTCGGGCAAGCCGGAAAGCCGGGCGACGACCTCGCTGTCGGTCTCCTCGTTGAGGCCCGATTGCACCGGCTTCCAGTAGAAGCCGTCGAGCAGCCCGGCAAGTCCGGCCGAAAACACTGTCTTGCCAATTCCAGTGTCTGTTCCGGTGACGACGATGCGTTTGGTCATGCTGTGGCCAACACTCCGACGAGAGCCTCGACCATGGCGGAAATGTCGGCTTCGTCGACGTTGAGAGTCAGCGAAATGCGCAGGCGCGACGTACCCTCAGGCACTGTCGGCGGGCGAATGCCGCGTATGTCGAAGCCGCGTGCCTGCAGTCCTGCCGCCACCGCCATGGTGCGGCTGTTATCGCCGATCACAAGCGGCTGGATCTGCGAACCGCTGGGCATCACGCCGCAGCGTTCGGCCAATTGCCGGCTCGCGAAAGCGACACGCTCGTGCAACTGAGCACGACGCATAGGCTCGTCAGACAGAATAGTCAGCGCCTCACGTGCCGCGACTGCCATCAGCGGCGATGGTGCGGTCGCATAGATGAATGGCCGGCACCGGTTGATAAGATAGTCGCACAGTGTTCGCGGTCCGGTAACGAGCGCGCCGGATGCGCCAAGCGCCTTGCCGCATGTGTGGAGCGTGACGATGTTGTCGCGGCCTTCATACGCGGCGGCCAGTCCCCGGCCGTCCGGTCCCCAGACGCCGGTGGCATGCGCTTCATCGACGACGATGAATGCCTGGTACCGATCAGCCAGCGCGACCAGGCTCTCCATCGGCGCACGGTCGCCATCCATGCTGTAAAGGCTTTCGAAGGCGATCCACACCCGCCCCATGCCGCCTTCGGCGCGCCAGCGGGTGATTGCGTCCTCGACAGCGTCGACGTCGTTGTGCGCGGCCAGCTTGAACTCAGCGCGCCCGGCCTGGGCACCCTCATGCATGCTGGCATGAGCGAGCTCGTCGAGGACCAGCAGGTCGCCTTTCTGCGGCAGGGCCGTCAGCAGAGCGAAGTTGGCGATATAGCCGCTGCCGAAGAACAGTGCACGCTCGGCTCCGAAAAATGCCGCTGCGTCCGCCTCCAGTTGCTCATGTTCCGGTGCATTGCCGCGCAACAGCCGCGATCCGGTGGCGCCCACTGGCGTGCCCCGCGCAATCGCCGTCGAAACCGCATCGCCCAGTCTTTTGGAGGCGGCAAGTCCGATATAGTCGTTCGACGAGAAGTCGAGCCCGGCGCGCGGTGCGAGCGTCCGCAACCGGTCCTTGCGCCCCAGTCCCCGCAAGGTTGCGTCATAGCGGGCAAGAATTGCCTCCTTCATTGCGTGGCGAGTTCCATAGGCTCAATGCCGAGGCGCCGGAACAGAAGGGTATCCTTGTCCTCGCCGGGATTTCCCGCCGTCAGCAGCGTGTCGCCGACAAAGATCGAATTGGCCCCGGCAAAGAAGCACAGCGCCTGCGTTTCGTCGCTCATCGCCGTCCTGCCGGCGGACAGCCTTACATAGGATTTCGGCATCATCACCCGCGCGAGCGCAACGATGCGGACGAAATCGATCGGATCGATGGCGTCGGCCGCGGCAAGCGGCGTGCCTTCGATGGGAATAAGCATGTTGATCGGCACGCTTTCCGGCGGCTCGGGCAGGTTCGCGAGCGTGACCAGCATGTCGATGCGATCGGTCTTTTCTTCTCCCATCCCGACAATGCCGCCGCAGCAGACTTTCATCCCAACCGCGCGCACGTGCCCAAGCGTTTCCAGCCGGTCGGCAAAAGTCCTGGTTGAAATAACCTCGCCATAGTAGCGCTCAGAGGTATCGATGTTGTGGTTATAGTAGTCGAGACCGGCCTGCTTCAGGCGAGCAGCTTGCTCAAGATCGAGCATGCCGAGCGTCATGCAGGTCTCCATGCCGAGGGCCTTGACGCCCTCAATCATGGCGACCACAACCTCCATGTCGCGCTCCTTGGGACTTCGCCACGCCGCGCCCATGCAATAGCGCGTTGCGCCGCCATCACGCGCCTTGGCCGCTTCGTCGATGACATGCTTGACGTTCATCAGCTTCGACGCCTTCACCCCGGTTTCGTAATGCGCAGACTGGCTGCAATAGCCGCAATCTTCGGGGCACCCGCCGGTCTTGATGCTAAGGAGCCGCGACAGCTGCACTCGGTTTCGATCGAAGTTCTGGCGGTGGATCGTCTGAGCTAGGAACAGCAGATCGTTGAATGGCATGCCGTAGATGGCCTCGGCCTCTTTGCGGTTCCATCGCGGAGGCGTTCCATCGACCGATTGCATGGTCTGGTTCACGTCGAACTCCGAGTTCATTCCAATCGTCATCGTCAAACCTTTGTTTGCTAGTCCGGTACGCCTTCTTGGCTTTGGGGCGCACTCGCTAAAGGCGAGCTGCGGCACGTCTTTCCAGCACCTCCTACGCCTGCCGAGCTGATGTTGCTCCTCACGCCGTAATCCTCAGTTCAAGTGCTTGCAGATGTTCTGGTGGTCCGGCATGTCCAGGCCGATGTCGAGGATCGGGGCGCTGTGCGTCAGCCAACCCATGGAGATGAGATCGACACCGGTCGCCGCAATCGCCGCCGCCGTTTTCGGCATCACCCGACCGGACGCCTCGGTGATCGTACGGCCATCCACTATAGAAACCGCGCGGGCAAGATCCTCGACCGACATATTGTCGAGCAGCACCGCGTCAACACCAATCGCGAGCGCTGCATCGAGCTGCTTCAGCGTGTCGACCTCGACCTCGACCTTCACCATATGCCCTGCTGCGGCGCGCGCCCGCTCTATTGCTGTGCGGATATCGCCGGCGATCGCGATGTGGTTGTCCTTTATGAGCACGCCGTCATCGAGGCCGAACCGGTGATTGGCACCGCCGCCGACGCGCACGGCGTATTTCTCCAATGCCCGCAGCCCGGGCGTCGTCTTTCGCGTCGATACAATCCTCGCCTTGTGACCGCGCACGGCCTCAACCATGGCCGCTGTGGCAGTGGCAATGCCGCTCAGCCGGCATAAGAAATTGAGGGCCGTGCGTTCGGCCGTGAGCAGGCCTCGTGCGGGTCCGGACAATCTTGCAATGGTTTCCCCGGCCCCAACCTCGCTGCCATCAGGGCGCCAGATCTGGATGTTGATCGCCGGTTCCACGAGAAGGAAGGCATACGAGACCAGATCGAGCCCGGCAACGACGCCCGCCTGCCTCGCTTTGAGCACCAACGTGGCAGTGCAATCATACGGGATAACCGCATCGGTGGTCAGGTCGCCGGATCTGCCCAGGTCTTCGAGGAGCGCAACGCGCACAATCGGTTCGATCAGGGTCGCGGGGAGGGGGGAGAATGAAGTCATATCAAGTGCTCCGTATGGTAGCCCGGCAATCGAGTGCGGCCGCGGCCCGCATTGCGCTGTGCAGTGTCAGCCGTGATGGGCGCACGTTGGCATCGTGGAGCGGGAAATCGGACCGACAGTGCGCGCCTCGACTCTCTTCCCGCCTCAGGGCCGCCGCGGCGATCATCAGTGAGACCAAAGCCGGACCAGAGGCAGCGACACTATTGGCTGCGATCGGCAGCAGGGTCGCCACCGCTTCGCGCATTGCCTCGCCGTCGCGGATGATACCCAGGGCGGCGGAGACAATCGGGCGGACCACGGAAGCGTCTGGTCGTGGAGGGACGAATGTGGAGCATCTGCGCGGTCGCCGGGTATACGACGTGCCGGCAACGCTTTCGGCAACCCAGCTCGCGGTGACCGCCGCTTCGGTGAGCGAGTTGCTGGCCAGGCGGTTGGCGCCGTGCAGGCCGGTACAGGCCACCTCACCGCAGGCCCACAATCCCTCGATGGAGCTGCGGCCGGCGCTGTCTACGGCGACGCCGCCCATGTGATAATGTGCCGCCGGGCGCACCGGGATCAGGTCGGTCGCGGGGTCGATTCCTGCGCTCCGGCACAATTCGGCGATGCCTGGAAAACGCTTGCCAAATCTCGGGCCGAGACTTTGCCGTGCGTCCAGGAATACGCGGCGTCCAACGGCAAGCTGGTGCCAAATGGCGCGCGCTACGACGTCGCGAGGCGCAAGTTCACCGCCAGGTGTGTCGGCGAGGAAGCGCTCTCCTCGCTCATCGATGAGCACCGCGCCTTCGCCACGCACGGCTTCGCTCACCAGCGGCATCGGCCGGCGCGGACCGTCGAGCGCAGTTGGATGGAACTGTATGAATTCCAAGTCGGCGAGTTCCGCCCCCGCCCATGCGGCGAGCGCCAGCCCGTGACCCCATGAGCCAGCGGGGTTTGTCGTGTCGCAAAACAGCCCGCCGACGCCGCCGGTCGCCAGCACCGCGCGACGCGTGGGCAGAGCGAGCGCGCCGGCTCGTCCTGCTGCGACCACGGCGATGACCGACCCGTCCTGCACGACCAGCCGGCGGACCTCCACATTTTCGATAATGGTGATCGAGGCTGTACGCCGAACCGCGGCGACGAGCGCGCGCACCAACTCGCGACCGGTGGCGTCGCCGGCTGCATGCACAATTCGCCGTCGCGAGTGTGCCGCCTCGAGCCCAAGTCGCAACGCGCGGTCAGGGTGCTGGTCGAAGTCGACGCCGAACCTTTGGATCGTCCTAATCGCTTCGGGTGCAGCTCGTACCACTCGCCGCACCGTGGCCTCATCGCAGAGTCCGTCGCCGGCAGCTATCGTGTCGCAAAGGTGAAAATCTGGGCCGTCGTCGCCCCCGAGACTTGCCGCAAGACCGCCCTGGGCAAGTTCACTGCAGGCTCCGGTTCCAAGCGGCGCGTTGGTCAAAAGCACGACCGGTTCCGGCGCCAGATGAAGCGCCGTCATCAGGCCGGCAATGCCGCCGCCGATGACGACCGGCGCCCCGGCGATGTCGCGAACCTCCAGACTCATAGGGAAAGCATGCGCTCGACCGCGCGGCGGGCGGGGCCGGCAATTTCGGGATCAATCCGGACCTCATGCCGGTTCTGCTCGAGTGCGGCGCGAATGTTGGCCAGGTTGATGCGCTTCATGTGCGGGCACAGATTGCATGGGCGAACGAACTCGACGTCGGGATGCGCGACCGCGACGTTGTCGCTCATCGAACATTCGGTCAGAAGGACGACACGCGTCGGTTTCTCACGCTCGACATAATCCGACATCGCCGCGGTCGAGCCGGAGAACTCCGCCTCCGCGACAACGTCTGGTGGGCATTCTGGATGGGCCAGCACGATGACGCCTGGATGGGCATCGCGCAGTTCCCGAATGTCTGCTGCGGTGAAGCGCTCATGCACCTCGCAATGGCCTTTCCAGGCGATGATCTCGACGTCTGTATCGGCTGCCACGTTCCTCGCCAGATATTCGTCCGGGAGCATCAGCACACGCGCCACGCCAAGCGATTCCACCACCGCCTTGGCGTTGCCGGACGTGCAGCAGATGTCGGACTCCGCTTTTACGGCGGCGGAAGTGTTGACGTAAGTAACAACGGGGACCCCCGGATACCGCAGCCGCATTAGCCGCACGTCGTTTGCCGTGATCGATTCGGCCAGCGAGCAGCCGGCGCGGAGATCCGGGATGAGCACGGTCTTGTTCGGATTGAGCAGTTTTGCCGTCTCGGCCATGAAATGAACGCCGGCAACCACGATGATGTCGGCGTCGACCGTCACCGCCTTGTGGGCCAACGCCAGGCTGTCGCCGACGATGTCTGCCACGCAATGAAAAATTTCGGGCGTCTGGTAATTGTGCGCCAGCACCACCGCATTGCGCTCACGCTTCAGCGCTAAGATGGCTTCAATATCGCCGGCGAACGCGAGCCATTCAACGGGTGGGATCACCCGCCGGACACGCTCATACAGGGACGCAGCCATAGGTAACGCCCCAGTCATTGGCGCCTCGATTATATTCGGTTTGACAATAAGGGAATATATCTACCTTGACTATAAGTATGTCAAGCCCGCGCCAGCGGTAATTTTGTCCCGGCGATAGCCCTGTCGTCGAGGACGGCATGCCGGAAGCGATAAAGCTTCGCCGGTCGGCCGCCCGTGTCGAGGGAGGTCTCCCCGGTCTCCTCAACAAGTTCCTGCTGCTCGACCAATCTCCGGAAGTTCGGCTTGTTGATCAGCCTGCCAGCCAAAGCTTCCACGGTTCGCTGCAGTTGCAGCAGCGTGAAGGAAGGCCGCATAAGCTCGAACACGACCGGCCGGTATTTGATCTTCGAACGCAGCCGCGCGATCCCGGTTGCCAGAATACGACGGTGGTCAGCGACCATTGGTTTGCCAGCCGCGGCCGCAATCGCGTCCCTGCCGCCACCGGCCTCCTCAATCAGACCAGCTTCATAGAGCAACTCGTAGCGTTGGAGCGTGAGTTCCTCGTTCCAATGGCGGTCGTCGAAGCCGAAGGCTATCGCAGCGCGCTGCCGGCGCTCGCGTTGAGTGGTCGGCTCGCTGGCGCCGCCGGCCCACTCAATCAGGCGGGGCCGCAATCTATCGAGCAGCACAGGCGGCGTGCCGAAGCGGTGGTCCTCCCAGGGAAAATATTCGTACCAACTTTGCCAGCCGCACGCGGCCGAGTTCGTTGCCTGTTCCTTCCTGGTCAATGCGAGATAGCTGATTGAGATGACGCGCTGGTGGCGCTCAGTGCCGATGCGATCGCGATCGGCGAAGGTGTAGAGTTGCTCGATGTATCCAAGTGCATGGCCGGTCTGCTGCTCCACCCACCCCCTCAAACCCGACTGCAGTGATCGATGCTCAAGGGCAAAAGGTCCAGAAGGGAGGGTGTCCGCATGACCGACTGTGAGGACACAGGGCTCACTGTCGTTTACGGCGACCACGACGGCAGTCAGGTCCACTTTGGCTTCGTCAGCTTTGACGGCGGCTTTGCCTTTCTTGGTTCTTCTTGTCTGAGGATCCATGTTTGCGAAAGCGGGTTGGCCCAACGGAGCGCCTTAATCGATTGAATGTAACCTTGGAAGCCAGCACGTCAACACCAGAGTACTCAAGCGCTGTTTTTAGCTCTTCGCAGTCGCACAAAAATATGCCAAACGCGACACCCGCTGTTGGTAACGTAAGGGAAGGGGCCTCGGTTGAGCGCGGCTGGTGAGATAAAAGGGATGACTCCTCCAGATATTCGATCGCGAAAAGGCCAGACGCCACTTGTATGCTTGACGGCCTACACCACGCCGGTCGCGAGGCTGCTCGATCGCCACTGCGACATCGTTCTTGTCGGCGACAGCGTCGGCATGGTGCTGCACGGCCTGTCGTCGACGCTGGGGGTCACGCTCGACATGATGATCATGCACGGACAGGCCGTTCGCCGCGGCCTTGAACACGCGCTGATGGTCGTCGACCTGCCCTTCGGTTCCTACGAGGAAAGCCCAGAGCACGCTTTCGGCAACGCTGCGCGCGTGATGGGTGAGACCGGTTGTTCAGCGGTAAAGATCGAGGGCGGCGAGACCATCTCGGAAACCATCCGCTTCCTTACCGCGCGCGGCGTACCTGTCATGGCCCATGTGGGCCTGACGCCGCAGGCGGTAAACACGTTTGGAGGCTATCGTGTGCAGGGCCGGGGAGCCGATGCAGAGCGGATCAGGCGCGACGCCAGGGCGGTAACCGAAGCGGGCGCCTTCTCCTTGGTGCTGGAAAAGATACCGGAGCAGCTTGCACGGCAGATAACCGCCGATATCGACATACCCACAATCGGCATCGGTGCCTCGCCAGCTTGCGACGGCCAGATTCTGGTGAGCCACGATATGCTCGGGCTCTTCACCTCATTTCGGCCGAAGTTCGTCAAACGCTATGCCGAGCTCGGTGAGCAGGCTGAGGCGGCAATCGCCGCTTACGCCACCGATGTGCGGAACCGGCACTTTCCGGCGGTCGAACATCTCTATGTCAACGCCTTGAAGGCCGGTGACTTCACATGAGCGTGCCGATCGCTCGAACCGTGAGCGAGCTGCGCGGCGTCGTTGCGCAATGGCGTCGCTCGGGTGCCACGATCGGTATTGTGCCGACCATGGGAGCCTTGCACGACGGGCATCTGAGCCTCGTGCGGAAGGCGCTCGAAAGGGCCGAGCGGGTGATCGTGACGCTGTTCGTAAACCCCAAGCAGTTCAACAGCCCCGCCGACCTGATTGCCTACCCTCGGACGGAAAGCGACGATGCTGCCAAGCTCGCTCTGCTGGGCACGCATCTGCTCTATGTGCCGGACACAGAGGAAATGTACCAGGTGGGCTTCGCCACGGCCGTTTCAGTGTCCGGCATCAGCGAATGCCTTTGCGGCGCATTCCGGCCCGGCCATTTCAATGGCGTGGCGACGGTCGTGGCCAAGCTCTTCCTGCAGGCCGGCGCTGACTTCGCCTTTTTTGGCGAAAAGGATTTTCAGCAACTTCAGCTTGTCAGGCGCTTGGTCCGGGATCTCGACATTCCGATCACTATTGTGCCCTGTCCGACAGTCCGCGAAGCCGATGGTCTTGCGCTATCGTCGCGTAACGTGCGGCTCTCCCCAGCCCAACGCGCCATTGCCCCAAAACTAGCATCGGTCCTGCTCGATACGGCCGAGCGGCTTGCACGCGGCTCCCCCATCCTGCCTACGCTTGATGAAGCGCGTGCAGCAATTCTGGCTGCCGGCTATCGCGAGCTCGAATACCTGGAGCTGCGCGGAGAAACAGACCTGCAATCGTTAGCAAGCCTTGACCGACCGGCACGCTTGCTTGCTGCGGCTTGGCTTGGCGACACGCGGCTCATCGATAACGTCGCAATATCACCCATCGGTAGTTGGTCAGGTGGGCGGAGCTCTCTCCAATCGGAAGCAGCACAGCAATTGCGGTGATGACGGCGGCGCGTCGTATGCCCTGCAGGGACAGGCCATCATTTAGAACCACGTCTCCGTCGGCTTCCAGCAACCTCCGCGAGGTACGCTAAGCGCAGATGCATCGCGTATTTGAAACCTTGGTCGAGCAACTCTCTGCAAGCGTCGATGCCGTCGATCTCCATGAGGCAATGGCGTCCGCCGCAGCCGGGTTCGACTTTCCGCTCTTCGCTTATTTCACCTACCCATCCGCTTCCGGCGACAGGCCGCGATTGATCTCGAATTATCCATCATCATGGACATCACATTACCTGCAACAGCGCTACCACAGCGTGGATCCCGTGATCCTGCGGGGACTGCGGGGCTGGGATACCTTCGACTGGGGTGTGGACCGCGATCACCGTTATTTGCCGACCTCTCAGCAGGAAGTCCTGGAAAAAGCAGCTGAGTTCGGCATTCGCGGCGGACTGACCATGTCGATGCATGATCATCGCGGCCGGTTCGCCGCACTGACCTTCGCCTCCAACGAGGCGCATCCGCCATTTCTGAGGTCGCTGACGCGCTACGAAAAAGCAATGCAACTGGTTGCGATCAACGTTCATATCCATGCCCGGCGCAGGCTCGCCGAAGATTGCGTGGTAGATGGCATAACGCTCACCCGGCGGGAGTTCGAGTGCCTGAAATGGGCGGCGTGCGGCAAGTCGGCCTGGGATATCAGCCAGATTCTCGGTGTCTCGAAACGCACCGTGACCTTCCATCAGGAAAACGCCAAGGCGAAGCTTGGCGTGCGAACCATCAACCAGGCCGTAGTGCGGATGGCTGCTCGGGCGAGATCCTGATCCTCTCCAAGTCTAGCTGTAAAGGTCTACAGGCTGCATTCATGACGGCTTTGCCCTTCGATTGCGTGGACACATCCCGCACGGAGACGACAATGATGCAGCTGATAACACCCGACTGCTACGCCGAGTTTGCGAGCGAACTCAAGGAAATGCACGGACTTAGGTATCGGGTTTTCAAGAAGCGGCTCGATTGGGAAGTGCAGACCGAAGGCGAAATGGAAACGGACCCGTTTGACAGCCTGAACCCCGTCTACCTGCTTCTCAAGGGGTCCGATTGGCGAACTTGCGGCTGCGTCCGCCTTTTGCCGACCACCGGACCGACAATGTTGCGCGATACGTTTCCGACGCTGCTGGATGAGATGGTGGTCCCTGCGAGTGCCGATATCTGGGAGAGTAGTCGTTTCGCGCTCGATCTCCCTGCGACAGCGCCGAAGGCAGCTGGCGGCCTGGCCCAAGCAACCTACGAGCTCTTCGCGGGGATCATCGAATTCGGCTTGGCCAACAATCTCTCCGGGATCGTAACGGTGACAGATACGCGCATCGAAAGGATCCTTCGTCTCGCCACCTGGCCGTTGTCACGTATCGGACAGCCCAAGCAGGTCGGCAACACCGAGGCAGTCGCCGGCTTCCTCGATATTTCCTACGCCAGTCTCTTGCGCATCCGCTGGAGGGGACGCCTCAACGGGCCGGTGTTGTGGCAACCAGTTCTCATCCAATCGGCATAGCGCCTGCGGATGCTCAGCCGTGACTTGAGTTAAGTCTGCTCACGGCCGCCACCGCCGCCGTGAGGGTGAGCGGACCCGCCCCCACGAGCTTTCGACTGTTCCGGTCGATTGGCTCGCGCGGCCGGACTTTGGATTTCCGTAGGCGCAACCCGCAGTCCAGCGTGAGCACGCCAAAATGGCGCCCCTCCGCTTCGTCCAAAGAAGCCAACGTGGCTTCTGAGGTCGTCTTAGAATATTGGACCGGCCGCCGTGAGCGATCGCAACCTCAAACCTTTGCCGGTATGCCGGTTTGGCCGGACCGTCGGCCAGTCGGAGCAGTCCCCTGATAAGGACCCGAGCTGACGCGCGGTCCAACAGCGCCCGAGCCTATGCTTTGTGCATTACCGTTCGGTTGGCCATGTCGTCCAAGACCGCATGAAGAAGGCTTCCAACCTCCTGCGCAGCGAGCTCTGGCGCAATTCCTACATCGGACAATTGAATGAGCATTTTCTTGGCAGCACAGCGCCAGAACGCACTCGCCGCCTCGCCGTTCTTGGTCTCGAGGGCCTGGGCGATACTTTCGACCAATATACGTCGCCGATGCAGCGGAAATACGCAAATGTTTGATTCATGCATCAATCACCTCACAGATTCAGTTCCACAAAGAAAAACACCGGCGTCTTCAAAAGAGCCCCGCTAGCGCGGTGACGGTTCGCGGCGACATGACGAGTTCCACTTCCCCATCGACAAGCTATTGGGAGATGAGCCGCCGGACCGCATATCCGGGACCGCACATAAGGTGAACCACCATTGCTCATCCGGCTGCATTTTCCTGGGCCGTTCGACGAGGCGTTCCAGCCGAATTGACGTCCAATGACTTGATCTCTGAAAGGGC
Organism: Mesorhizobium sp. M4B.F.Ca.ET.089.01.1.1; assembly: GCF_004022605.1. Taxonomy (NCBI): domain Bacteria; kingdom Pseudomonadati; phylum Pseudomonadota; class Alphaproteobacteria; order Hyphomicrobiales; family Phyllobacteriaceae; genus Mesorhizobium; species Mesorhizobium sp. M4B.F.Ca.ET.089.01.1.1. The sequence continues at coordinate 3,008 of NZ_RZOS01000025.1, read as the reverse complement.
AGGGCGGTACGAATCACCCGATTGTTCCGCTGCTTACATTCCTGCGAGCTTGTGTATGAACGATTAAAGCGTGCCCGAGCCGTTCTTGGTGGCCGCCGCAGAAGGGAATCATGTCATCCGCTGCCTATCGTAGGCGGCGCGACTTCTAGCATGACTGCACTGCCCCGACAGGGCTTTGCAATCGCGCGTTTCGAAGCCTATGCTTTGGCATCGGCCGGCATTTACTTCGGTGCAGCCGACAGTAAGACGTACGCGCTCTTGCCCCGTTGGAAGAGAGCCTTGCCCGATCCCTCTTTCGCGACCAGGTGCTGAAGCCCTCACCCCGCAGGACTTCGCGCTTTTGCGACCATCGCTGCATCACGTCGAACCGGGCATCAAGGACCAGTTGGAGGTCGCGCATCAGCCGATCAAGAACGTATATTTTCCCGAGAGGGGCATCGCGTCGGTGGTCGCCACCATGACCGGCGGGCGGCAAGGTGAAGTCGGCATTGTCGGCTATGACGGGATGAAAGGAATTGCCGTCATTCTCGGAAAGGAAAGCACTACCTGGCGCCTGCCGGTTGAAAACCTTCGCCCTGCGATTAGCCCGTCGCTTCGCACCTCAGTGCTGGATTATGCCCACGCGTTCCTCGTCCAATCATGCCGGACGGCACTGGTCAATGGCCACTCCAAGATCGAAGAACGGCTGGCCCGCTGGCAGCTGATGGTCCACGACCGTGCGGAAGGAGATAAGATCCTCCCGACGCATGAATTTCTGGCGACCATGCTCGCGCCCACCGCCCGGGGTCACCACGGCCCTGCAAATGCTTGAGTATCGAGGACTGGTGCACGCCAAGCGCGGCGAGATCACGATCATCGACCGTGCCGGATTGATAAAGCTCACACATGGCGCTTATGACAAGGAGGAGCAGCGTTATTTCGGCCTGGCCGCTGCCTGAAGCATGTCGGTTGAAACGGGTTCAGCCGACGTCTCCTTGCCCCTCACCAGGTCGCCCAAAAGCATCAGCGGTTTTGAACGAATCGCAGCTATTGTCCGCAATCGGACATAGGCTTGAAGGCGGTCGAATTCGTGCCATAAGTCGGGTTGGTCAGGGTTCAGGGAGGAATTCGTCATGACCAATTCGTTTCACACCGTCACCGTCGAAAAAGCCGCAGAAGCCTATGTCCTTTCCAGGGGAAGGGTCCGCTTTCTCTCCATGGCGCAGGCGATCCGCGCCATCCGAACACTAATGCCGGCATGCAAGGCCACCGACCGCGAGTTGGAGGAACTGTTGGCGGCCGCTTCCTTCGTTCATGGCGTGCCCGTCGCCTTCGACACAAAAACAGCCGATGGTGTAGAACCACGGCTGCATTCCTAAGAGGGCATGCCGCGCCATGCAGACTGTCAGAGGGCATTCGTCAGATGGTTGTCCGCTAACTTAACTGCAGAGTCTAAAGGACGTGTTCCAGCATTGCGAACTCACCGATCGCTTTGTTGCCAAAGCTGCCAGCAAGCGATCGCCTCATCCAGCCGTTTGCACCATCTCATCACAGACATCATCGCGATGCTACCTGTCCAGCATATGTCCAGCATTTCGCAAGGCGGCCAGAAGGAGCCTCGCATAGCCTGTGACATCGATCTGGGCCTGCATCGAAAGGGGCATGCTGGTCCAGTTCTCCAACGGTGCAATGAAAGGTGAGAAGGTGCCATTGACTAGGCAACAACAGCTAACAAGGCCCTCTCGGTCCAATGCCACCACACCGATCTTGTCGCCTGGATATCCAATGGCTGCGACTCGCTGGACCTCCAGGTCACCGTCCACCCGCACGTCAAAAAGAAGGCTACCACGGCTCCTCGTGGCTATCTCAGCCGCCTTCTCATCAAAGCTTGAAGAGAGCAAGCGGACGCTTTCCACCGCCATCTGGAAAATCACCAAATCCAGTTCATTCACGGCCATATGGGCATTTCCGCGCAACGGGTGGTGATTGCAATGACACATACTGCTTGTTCACAGATGTCGGTCACGAACGATCATTCGTCGGGTTCCGGTTCCGACCAACGGTGTCGCCACCTGATCGTGCTGCGGTTCGAACCTTCCGAACGCGAGCCGAGCGCGCTATGAGGTTGGAGTCTAGGTCTCGGACCCTGCCTCGCGGCCTTCTCATCTTTGGCAGACCCGTTGCAACGCCGCCGCGATGGCGCAAACGCCAGATGACGCTGATCCATCGCTTGATCGTGAACTGAGCTTCTGAACACCATTGGGACAGCAGGGTGGAAGGGCTTGACCAACGCTGCCCCCGTTTTCCAAGAGGACCCGTCCTCGATTGAATCTTTCGAGCCCCGTGCGGCGCGCAGCCAAATGATGACGATCTGGACTCAGCTCGCAGACCGCAAGGCAAAGAGGGAACCTTCCAGGCAGCCAAGCTGCTCGACGCAAAGAGCGGCCTTTGGAGTTCCCAAGAATCGACCCTTCCATAGTTGCGACAGGCAACCACTGCACGAGTGTGGGAGAGCGAATCGCAAGCATTGCGTGAGGTCCTGCGCGTTTTCCCCTCTTTGCTATTTGGCACATCGTTTGCGCCGAAGTGGGCGCAGCGTTCGACCGGAGCACTGCATGGGAGAGGGAGGAGCCCCACCCCGATCCGGTCAAGGAGAGAGACGGTGTTGGTTCCAAGAGTTCCCCGCGCGATCGCAGCGCCCCGCAAGCGCCATTTTGCCCGGACCTACGTGCAGGTACTTGCCGCCATAATCCTGGGTGCCGCAATCGGCTATTTCCATTTGGAGACCGGCCACAGCCTGAAGCCGCTCGGCGATGCCTTCGTCGATGTCGTCAAGATAATCACCGTACCTGTCATCTTCCTGACAATGGCGACCGGCATTGCCGGCATGAGCGATCTGCAGAAGGTCGGCCGAGTTGCCGCCAAGGCGATGGTCTATTTTCTCACCTTTTCGACGCTCGCTTTTGTTGTCGGGCTGATTGTCGCGAATATCGTTCAGCCTGGCGCCGGCCTCAACATCGATCCGGCCT
>NZ_RZOS01000259.1:0-8102 GCF_004022605.1 Mesorhizobium sp. M4B.F.Ca.ET.089.01.1.1 | reverse complement strand
TTGGCTGCAAGCTCGTCGGCCTGGTCGACGGCGTCGTGATAGTAGGAATTGCCGCCGTCGATGATGATGTCGCCGGGTTCCATCAGCGCCGCCACCTGGTCGGCGATCTTGCCGGTGATCGCCGCCGGCAGCATCAGCCAGGCGCTGCGCGGCTTGGAAAGCTTGCCGACGAACTCCTCCATCGAGGCCGCGCCGATGGCGCCGTCTTTGACCAAAGCGGCGACGCTTGCCGGATTGATGTCGTAGACGACGCATTCATGGCCGTCGCGCATGAGGCGGCGCACCATGTTGGCGCCCATCCTGCCCAGTCCCATCATTCCGATCTGCATGGTCTTATCCCAGTCGCTCGAGGAAAATAGAATCTACTGGCCGTGCTGTCTTGATCGATCATGATCTTTTCCGAAAACCGGTATCCACTTTTCGGGATCATGACTGGGCATCGACGCCGACGGTGAAGTCAACATTCTCCCAACGGCCGGTGTCGGGCCAGAAAAAAGTGAAGACGATCGTGCTTCCCTGCGGCAGGCGGTCAACGGGCAGATCCACCAGATGGACGCCGAAGGCGTTCTCGGCGGTCCTGTCGTCGCGCACCGTCAGCCACTTGTCGCTGCTCCAGTGCACCACGCCTTTGGCCGCAAGCTCGACGCGCAGCATCTTGCCGGCGGGGATGGCGCGGATCTTGTTGTTGAAGCGCCATATCCTCGTGGGCGAGGTGGTCCTTGCCTTGATGTAGCGCTCGACGCCTTGCGGCGGCAGGTCGAAGACGGCGCCGTCGCGGAGCGAGCGCAGCAGCTTGATATGCTCGGCATGCGCCCAGACCAGCGGCATGGCGCTGCCCGAGGGTGCGCCGAGGCGCAACTCGCGCTGCGGCAGGTCAGGGCCGTCCCAGACCTGCTCCGGCAGCAGGCCGCCGACCCCGGCGGACGCCTCGAGCGTCGCAAGCAGGCTTTCCGCTCTGTCCCTGTGGCCCGCCGCCAGCTCGTAGTGGGCGCGCTCGCCCGCCAGCAAGGGCCACGCGCGGCCCAGGCCGGTGCCGTCGAAGGGTGAGCCGTCCTCGTGCTCGCCATAGCCGTCGCCGGAGTAGCGGTACCAGAGCGGTCCTTGCGGCAGGTCGCGGCGCAGCCTGGCGTCTATGACCTTCAAAGTGTCGAGGATGCGCGGATCATCTGCTGCCCTGAGCCCAAAGCGCACCAGCGCCAGCGCATCCGGGCTGATGATGGCCTCGGCCGGCCTGTCGGTGTCGGTCGGCGGCCGGTTCTTGATCGGCACATAGCCGTCCTTCGGCGACGCGGCATCCGATGCATCCGGCGGGGCGATGCGGACATAGTAGCCGTTGACGCCCACTTCGGCGCATAGCGGCGTACCCGCGACATAGGTCCAACGTTCGATCTGGTCGTTCCAGCAATCGGCGGTCTCGCGCAGATAGTTTGCCGGCTCTGTTTTTCCCATGATGTCGAGCATGTCGGCGGCAGCCAGCAGGGCGGCGATCTCGACGGCCAGCGTGAACGGGCTGTAGCCGGCATCCTCTTCCCAGCGGTCCTCGCCGGTGACCGGCCCGTTGCGGACGACATAGGACGCGGCACTTTCGATCATCGGCAGGAAGTCGGCGAGCTTGGCGTGCGGCAGATGGCCGGCACGGCGCAGGGCGTCGGCGAGCAGCAGCGGAAAGGCGCATTCGTCCATCTGGATGCCCGGCCAATAGGCGGTGCCGTCGGACCAGGCATTTTGCGGCCAGTGGCCGTCCGGCTGCTGGATCGAGCGCAGATAGGTCAGGATCTGCAGCGCCTGGCTGCCGTCACCGGCGGCGAGGAAGCCGCCGGCCGTCTCGACCAGATCGCGCGGCCAGATAAGGTGATAGCCGCCGAGATCGTCGTCGCCCTTGTTGAAGCCCCAGGGGATCGACAGGCTGGCGACGGCGGCTCCCGGCCTGGCGATCGACAGATGCGAGGCCAGCACCGCCGTGCTGGCGCGGTAGGTGTTCAATCCCGACACTGCCTGCCGGTCGAGCTTCAGTAGCCCGGCCTGCCATTCGCGCCAGTTTTCGACATAGGTCCTGGCGGCCGCCTCGAAGCCCTGCTCCAGGCTGGCCGAAGCCATCTCGGCTGCCTCTTCCGGCGAGCTGCCGAAACCGAGCGCCAGCAGCGCCGTGCCGTTGCCGGCGGAAAAGCCGATCTCGCCGGTCAGCGCGACATTGCCGTCCTCGGCCCGCTGGCAGCCCGGATCGAGCGCGCCGCCATGCTGGAGCTGCTGCCAGCCGTCGGAAAAGCCGACATAGCCGGCCGAGCAGGCGCCCCAGGGCAGCGATGAGGCAAGCGCCAGGCAGGTGCCGCGTCCCGAGGCGAACAGCACAGGCCTGCCGTGGTGCTCGCCAACCCAGGCGGTGTTGCCCATGCCGGCATTCACGAGATGCGGCGCCAGAAGCGCGTAGACATGGTAATCGGCAGGCCGGCCCTTGAGTGCCGTAAAGGTGATCTCCTGCAGCAGGACCGGGCGTTTCGGGTCCGTAATGATCCTTTTTTCGATCCTGTATGACCCGTCCCTCGCGGTGTTGGTCAGCCTGTAGCCGGGCACGCCGTCCTCGAAAGGCACGACAGCATGCACGGCATCGCGCTTCTCTTCCGAAAAAGCGCCGGCGGGGCCGGTGACGATCAGCCCCATATCGCGCGTGCAGGCCTTGTCGAGGCGCGGATAGTAGATTTCGTTGAGGATGCCGTGGCTGATCGTGAACCAGACCCGGCTGGCCTCAGAAAGCGCCGTGCCGACGCCGCTCTTGGCGCTTGACGTCCAGCGCGCCGGTATTCCCGGGGCGCCCTGAGCAACGGTCGCTGCCATGCATCATCTCTCCTGCCGTCGTTCCTAAACCAGGAGCAGAAGGCTTTTCAATCGTCGCACCTGAAGTTGATCGCCGGTCGCAAGAGAGGCGTCGTTGACAGCGGCAGCGGCAAGCGTTCACTATTTCAGCGCAGGGAGGACTGCAGGCAAACCCGGTATCGGCCGCGCTGGCGAACGAGGCGTCGTGGCGTGTCGCTTGGTTAGCCGAGATGGCAAGGGAGGAGACATGTCGGACGTATCTCCCCAGCTGATCGACAGGCTGCTCGCCATTTCGCGGGCGCTGGCAGGCCATATCGATCCGGGCTCCGCATTCCGGGCAACGGCGATCGAGATCGGCACGCTCATCCCGCACGATCATATCGACCTGGCGGTGCTGTCGCAGGACGGACGCATGCATGCCTGCTACGAGGCGGGCTTCCACACCAGCTGGAGCGAGCTGGCGCAGCATCCGGTGGAAGGCAGCCCGATCCGCTACGTGCTGTGGGGCAAGACGCCCTACCTGTTGTCGGACAACGCGCTTGTCGACGACCGCTTCCACTTTGCCGGCGCCTTCGATGGGCCGATTTTCGCCGCCAAGCTGCGCAGCCGCATCATCGTGCCGCTGAGGGCGCGCGGCAGCGTCATCGGCGCGCTCAACATCAGCCGCCACGAGATCGGCTGCTACACGCTGGCCGACGTCGCGGTCGCCCAGCAGTGCGCCGATCTGATCGCGCCCTATATTTTCGCGCTGATCCAGACCGAGGAGGCGCGGCGCGCCATGCTTGCCGAAAGCGAGACGCGCAACCGGGCGGAGCTGCTCAGGGTCGGCGCCTCGCAACTGACGGAAGGCATGGAGCGCGAGCGCCGCCGCATGGCGATGGACCTGCACGACCAGACGCTTGGCGACCTTGCCCGCATCGCGCGCCAGGTCTCGGCCTTCCGTAGCCGGGGCATGGCGCGAACGGCGCAGCTCGCCGACCTCGAGCAGGAGATCGCCGGCTGCCTGGCGGAGCTGCGCCACATCGTCGACGACATGCGGCCGAGCGTGCTCGAGCTGTTCGGCCTGCGCGACGCCGTCGAAGCGCATCTGAACCGCAGCGTCGCGCGGGCGAAACCGCCGATCGCGGTGCGCATCGCCGACACCAGCGACGGCAGCGCCGACAGCCTGTCGGAGACGATGCGCACGGCGCTCTACCGGATCGTCCAGGAAGCGATCAACAATGCCGTGCGGCACGCAGCGCCCGGCCGCATCGAGGTGCTGCTGACGTCGACCGACAGCGTGTTCAGTGTCGTCGTCACCGATGACGGCCATGGCTGCGGCACGATCGACCCGGCGGCGCAGGGCGGCATCGGCCACATGCACACGCGGGCAGCGCTCGTCGGCGCGAGGCTGCGCTTCGAGCCGGCCGGCCGCAAGGGCGGCACCAGGGTTCTGATCGAGATCGATCGCGCGCCAGCGGACGGCAAGCCGGCCACGGCTGGCGAGCAGCAGGCGGTATCGGAGGTGGCGTAGTGCTGATCATGATTGCCGAGAATGACGGGCTGCATCGCACCTTCGCGCGCCGGACGGTGGAACAGCTGTGGCCGGGCGATGTCGAGGTGATCGAGGCCGGCGACGGCGAGGATGCCATCAACCTGGCGGCCGAGCGCGAGCCGCCGCATGTCGTGCTCGACCTGCAACTGCCCAAGGCGACGGGCATCGAGGTGGCGCGCGCGATCTGGAGCCGACGCGCCGGCACGCACATCCTGTTCTGGTCGAACTTCGCCGACGAGGCCTATGTGCGGGGCGTGGCGCGCATCGTGCCGCCCGGCTCGGTCTATGGCTATGTGCTGAAATCGGCGACCGAGGAAGGCATGCGCTCGGCGCTGCGCGGCGTCTTCCGCGAAGGTCACTGCATCATCGACCGCGAGATCCGTGGTATCCAGCACCGCGTCCAGGACCGCTTCGAGGGCATCACCGACGGCGAGTATGAGAGCCTGATTGACATCGCCTTGGGCCTGACCGACAGGGCGATCGCGGCGCGCCGCGGCCTGTCGATCCGCGGCGCCCAAAGCCGCATCAAGCATGTCTACGACAAGCTGGGCATCGTGCCGCCGGAGGAGGGCGCCGGAGAGGCTTCGGTCTTCAACTCGCGCACGCGGGCGATCTACCTCGCCTTGGCGCGGGGCCTGGTCAACATCGATGCGCTGCGCCGCGAGCAGGACAGGCTCGACGCCTGGCTGGCACAGGCGGCGCCGCTGCAGGATCAATGATCCTTGTCACCGGCTTGCAACCGACTGTGCAAAACCACAGTCGGCGCTGCGCGTTGACCCGTATCGCCCGGCCCGGGGCCTGACTAGGCTCGCTCCCCACAACAAGAAAATGCCCGGGAGGCGCCGATGCCGTTCGTCAACATACGGATACTCGAGGGCCATTCGCAAAAGCGCAAGGACGAGATCTCGCGCCGCGTCACCGAAGCCATCAGCGAGGTCGCCGAACTGCCCAAGGAGGCGATCTGGGTGGTGTTCGAGGACGTGGCCGGCAGCGACTGGTTCGTCGGCGGCGCGGCTGTCCGCAAGCCGAAGGACCAGTGATGTCGATTTCGGCGCGGGCCCGCCATTCCGGCTTCGACGACGTTGTCGGCAACGCGTCGATGGAACGGCTGGCCACGGGCTACTCCTTCATCGAAGGGCCGGTGTGGCATCCTTACGAGAAGTGGCTGGTGTTTTCCGACATTCCCGAAAGCCGCATGTACAGGCGCAGCCCGTCGGGCGAGATCGAGTTGTTCCGGGAGCCCAGCCATAAAGCCAATGGCAACACGCTCGACCGCCGGGGGCGGCTGGTCACTTGCGAACACGCGACGAGCCGCGTCACCCGCGCCGAGCCGGACGGAACCGTGACCGTGCTCGCCACCCATTACGGCGACAAGGAGCTGAACAGCCCGAACGACGTCGTCGTCGCCACCGGCGGCGCCATCTACTTCACCGATCCGGGCTTTGGCCGGGTGGAATTCTACGGCGTGCCGCGACAGCAGGAGCTTTCGTTCCAGGGCGTCTATCGGATCGACGGCGACGGCGCCCTGACCCTGCTTGCCGACGATTTCGCGCAGCCCAACGGGCTCTGCTTCTCGCTCGACGAATCGCGCCTGTTCATCAACGACACCGAGCGCGGGCATATCAGGGTGTTCCGCGTCGAGACCAATGGCGACCTCAATGGCGGCGCGGTCTGGGCGGTAATCGAAGGCACGGAGCCGGGATCGGCCGACGGCATGAAGATCGACAGCCGCGGCAATCTCTATTGCACCGGCCCGGGCGGCATCCACGTCTTCGATGCCTCCGGCGAGCTTCTCGGCGTCATCGCGACGCCGGAAGACTGTGCCAATTTCACCTTCGGCGACGAGGATCTGAGGAGCCTCTACATCGCCGCGTCGACGTCGCTCTACCGGCTCAGAGTCCGCGTGCCGGGGCTGAGGCTGTTTTGAGCGCGGGATCGTCCGGGCTCAAATCGGATTGGAAGTGAGGCCGGCCTTAAAAGCCGGCTGGAGTGCAGCAGTCAACACATCTGGGAGGATACGACATGAAGAAACTACTCGTCCTGAGCGCTCTGGCGGCGATGCTCGCCTCGGGCACCGCGCTTGCCGATACCAGCGGCAAGAAGATCGCCTTCTCCAACAACTACGCCGGCAACTCGTGGCGCCAGGCGATGCTGGACAGCTACGGCATCGTCACCAAGAAGGCGGTCGAGGACAAGGTGGTCGCGGCCGCCGACGTCTTCACCACCGCCGACAAGGAAGTGCCGACCCAGGCCGCCCAGGTGCAGAACCTGATCCTGCAGGGCTACGACGCCATCGTCATCAACGCCGCCTCGCCGGATGCGCTCAACGGCGCCATCAAGCAGGCCTGCGATGCCGGCATCGTCGTCGTCTCCTTCGACGGCACCGTCACCGAGCCCTGCGCCTACCGGGTCGTCGTCGACTTCAAGGACATGGGCAAGCAGGAAGTCGAGCAGATGGCCAAGTTCCAGCCGAAGGGCGGCAATCTGCTGGAGATCCGCGGGCTGGCCGGCACCTCGATCGACGACGCCATCCATGCCGGCATCCTCGAAGGCGTCGCCGCCCATCCCGAGTTCAAGATCGTCGGCTCGGTGACCGGCGACTGGGACCAGACCACGGCGCAGAAGGCGGTGGCGACCATCCTGCCTTCGCTGCCGGATGTCGTCGGCATCGTCGACCAGGGCGGTGACGGCTACGGCGCCGCGCAGGCCTTCGCCGCCGCCGGCAAGCCGCGCCCGACCATCATCATGGGCAACCGCCAGGACGAGCTGAAGTGGTGGAAAGAGCAGAAGGAGAAGGACGGCTACAAGACATGGTCGGCGTCGATCGCGCCGGGCGTCTCGACGCTGGCCTTCTGGGTGGCGCAGCAGGTGCTCGACGGCCGCACCGACATTCCGCACGACCTTCTGGTACCGTACCTCGCCTTCACCCAGGACGATTTCGAAGCCGCCCTGCCGAAGATCAAGGAAGGCGGCGTCGCCACGCACGAATATACGCAGGAAGACGCCATCGGGGCCATCAAAGCCAACATCAAGTGATGGCTACTGTTGCCGCCGGCATCGCCAACCGGATATCGTTGAGCATGCCCAAGGCAAACACCGACACCAGGCTGGACGGCGCCGCGAAGCATTTCGGCGCCGCCAATATCGACATCATCAGGCTGGACGGTGCCGAAAAGCATTTCGGCGCCGTCCGGGCGCTTGGCGGCGTCGACTTCCATGTCGGCGCCGGCGAATGCGTCGGCCTCGTCGGCCATAACGGCGCCGGCAAGTCGACGCTGATGCATATGGTGGCAGGCACGCTTGTCCCCGACAGCGGCGCGATCACGGTGCGGGGCAGCGCCGAGCGGGACTATTCGGTGCCGCGGGCGCTTGAGCTCGGCATACGCTGCGTGTTCCAGGAGCTGTCGCTCTGCCCGAACCTCAGCGTCGCCGAGAACACGCGCATCAACCATCCTTCGCTCACCGGTTTCGGCTGGCGCCGCAAGGCCGCCGAGCTGATCGCCGCCAAGCTGGACGAAATCTTCCCCGGCCATGGCATCTCCGCTTCCGACATCGCCGGCGACCTGTCGATCGGCCGGCGGCAGATGGTGGAAGTGGCGCGCGCCTTCACGCTGACCGAGGATCCGCTGGCGCTGGTCATCCTCGACGAGCCGACCTCGTCGCTCGACGCGCACACGGCCGGCCAGCTGCTAGCGTTCGTGCGCCGCTTCGTCGCTTCCGGCGGCAGCTGCATCCTGATCTCGCATGTGCTGGGCGA
>NZ_RZOS01000258.1:0-8102 GCF_004022605.1 Mesorhizobium sp. M4B.F.Ca.ET.089.01.1.1 | reverse complement strand
CCTTTGGACCGCGCTAGCAGGTTGCAGCGGCAACACAATCTGAAGGAATGCTGTGGCACAAGCGGTCAACCCCGTCATGGGCGCTTTCGATTGGCGCCGTGGAGGCCGGTCATGGTCTGGCGCGGGGAAAGCGCTGCGCTCGGCTGCACACGTTCCACCCCACCCCGCTGAGCGCCAGTACCTGGCTCTACGTTCCCTTCACGATTCTCGGCTTGGTCGGTCGGCGGGATTGAGTCGCGCTCTCGATGGTCAAGGCCAGCCGCTTCTCGTCCTCGATGGCGCGGTCGACTGCCTCGATTTCCTCCTGGAGCGCCTTCAGCTGGGCACCGTAGCTGGAGCCATCGCTTTCTCCGATCTGAAAGCCACTTGCCCGCATTGCGTCGCGGGTATGGTGCACGTTACGGACGCCTTCGCGCCGAGTTGCGACGAGGATCTCCCTGAACTCTCCAAGACGTTCAACGTGACTGCGAGTCATTGCGTTCTCCTATTTCGTCGTCATCGTCGCCGACGGCGATGCAAAACGGCCAAACTTACGGCGCAGAAGGTCTAGGAGACTAAAGGAGATACTCTCGACAAAGCATGAGTGCGGAAGCTCAAATTTGAACGTTTGCAACAAGGTGGAGCGGGCAGGCGGAAACTGGCTTGGGACCCGATCCATCGAGTGCTCGTCTTTTCGGCCGAGCGGGTCTGCTGTTCGACTGGCCCATCCTGGATCGTGAGGGTCGGTTTCTGAGCGCACAGCGACGCTGGTCTCAATGTCCGACGTTCGGCGCCAGGCCGCCGAGCCCAGCGCACCGGCGGCTGCTTTGCTCCATAAGCGGTCATACCGGATTGCGCGCGGTGACGATCCATGCCGCACCATTGATCATCACCGACCGCTCGCCGGGGCGGTCCGCGAAGACGGCACGAACCGCAGCCGAGGCGCGGGCGCGTATGTCGTCGGGCTGATCAGCGAGCGCGCGCGACAGCGGGCCGACCTCGAGCGTCATCTTCACCGCGTCGTCAATCGCGGCGTCCCGCGTCGGGCCCTTACCAAACGGAACGGAACTATCGAAGGGCTCGATAGCGATATCGGTGAAGCCGGCCGCCATCAGGACGCGAGCCACCCGTCCGCGGTCGCCGAACGAGAACGGGCCAGGCGCTTCGGGATCGGGCGGCGCGGTCGACGGGACGATGCCCTTGATCGCGCCTATCGGCAGGCGCATCCAATCGTTATCGGCCATGCCGCGCCAACAAACGAAAGCGACCCGCCCGCCCGGCCGGAGCGCCCCGCGCATATGCGCGAACGCCGCTGTCGGATCGTCGAAGAACATCACCCCGAAACGCGAGAACAGGATGTCGAACGCGCCCTCGGGCAACTCGGCCCTGCTGGCGTCGGCCATTGCGAACACGACCGGCATATCCTGTGCCGTAAGCGCGCGCGCTCTGCCGATCAACGATTCGGATATGTCCACGCCCAATACATGGCCCCTCGGGCCGACGAGGGTGGCCAGTGCCTGACTTGACGCGCCCGCGCCGCAGCCGACGTCGAGCACGCGCTCGCCCGTCACGGGCGCGGCGGCTTCGATTGCGGCCTGGCCGAACACGGCCAGCATGGCGTCGAGCCGCGCCTGATGGGCGGCCCAGCGCTCCCCGCTTTGGTCATTCCAATCGGCGACCCGATCCGCATTGTGCTGTGCCATGACATATCCTTGTCGTGATGCGCTCTTGACCAGGCTCTCCCTCGGAATGCGAAACGAAAGCCGGTTGATCCTTGCATCAAACCGGTAGCCCGAATCGCTTTCGCAGGCTCTTGTCGAATGCGGAAGCGGGGACGAAACGGCGCAGGAGACTGATCTGACGCGCCGTTTTCCCAGCCGTATAGCGCCTCTTCGGAGCCGGATCGGTCGCAGCCGCCAATACGGTCTGGGCTACCACTTCGGGCGCATCGCCATTTTCCATCTCCTTCCGTACCGCTCCATTCAAGGCTGCGCGCCCCGTGTTATAGATATCCAGGAACTGGTCCGGCTTCGCGAGATTCTCTTCGAAGGACGTGCGGGTGTAGGCGGGCTCGACCAACGAGACACGAATTCCGAACGGGCGCAGTTCATGGTCGAGCGATTCGGAATAGCCTTCAACGGCATGTTTGGTCGATGAATAAAGCGCGAAAAATGGACCCGGGATGAACCCCTGCACCGAGCTCAAATTAACAATTCTGCCCTTTCCTTGACGTCGCATTGTCGGCAACACCGCATTGGTCACGCGAAAGACGCCGAAGACGTTCACGTCGAACAGTGCCTGCGCCTGAACCGTCGAAGACTCCTCCGCAGCGCCGAGCAGGCCCAGGCCGGCATTGTTAACGAGCACGTCGATCCGGCCTGCCTCGGCAAGGACCCGCTCGACCAGTTTGGCCGCGGACTCATCGTCGGTAACGTCACAGGCCAGCATAGTAAAACTGTCGAATTTCTTCGCCGCGGCGCGGCGGCTGGTTCCGAACACTCGAAAGCCCGCATTCCCCAAGGCATTGGCGGTGGCGAGACCGATGCCGGAGGAGGCGCCGGTCACCAGGGCGACGCCAGGACTGGTCTTATTCATGAGGATCACTTCCCTTTTTGCTTAGGTTGGAGCGTCGCCGCAGGGGTTGGCCAATTGGGACCGGAGAAACTCTGCTCTCAAACCAGCATCGACTGCTGGGCGAAGATGCCAGCCATCGCGCCTTGCCACGATGCCGTGGTGACCGAGGGGATCATGGGGTTAGTGAGGTCGCCTGCGGCGTAGATGCCGGGCATGCTGGTTTCGCGGCGCTCATCAACCTTGAGGACGATGCCAAGGGGCGTAGCGACCGTGGCGAGGCCCAGTGATTCATGCAGGCCGGCGGACGGCTTGTTGCGCGGATGCGCGAACAGAATGTCGACAGCGACATCACGGCCGGAATCGAGCTTGAGAGTGGGATTACCGCCGCCGTGACGGGTGATTTCAGTGATCCGGCCATCGAAGACAGGCGTGTTGCGACGTTCCAGATCGGCCCGGATATCGGCCGGGATGTCGTGGCCATCGGAGAAGACCGTCAACCTGTCAGTCCAATCGTGGAACAGCCTGACCTGATTGTGCGACTGCGGGCCGGACCAGACGAGGCCCCAATGCTGGCCGGCGACTTCAAAGCCGTCGCAATAGGGGCACGGCACGATGGACGTGCCCCAGCTTTCGGCAAACCCCGGCACATCGGGCATCTGGTCCGTGATGCCATAGCTCAGGATCAGCCGACGTGCCCCAAGGCGTTCGCCATCGCCCAGGAGGACGGAGAAATCGTCGATGCCGCCGGAGACTTCTTCGGCCCGAGCGTTGACCAGACTGATCGCAGGATAACGCGCCAACTGCCGGCGCGCCTCGGCCAGGATGTCCAGCGGCGGCTTGTGATCGTGCCCAAGCATACCATGCGAGTGTCCGGCGAAGCGGTTGCGCGGCAGGCCAGTGTCGAGAACGGTGACCTTGCGGCGGGCACGGCCGAGTTGCAGGGCGGCGGCAAGGCCAGCAAAGCTGCCGCCGATGATGATGACGTCATCCATGGTGATGGGCTCCGTGTTGCGTATGAAGCGGGTTGGGCTGAGCCTGGCACGCAGAATCGTCCGGCGATGCGTATTCGATATCGGTAGGCGGCCAAGGTAATGCTGATTTGGAGGACACGATAAAATCCACTCTTGGAATTTCCGAAACTGCGTAGTATCGTAATTCATGAATTACGATACTGTCAAGGACTGTAATTGAGATGACCGAAAATAGTCGAGGCCGGCGTGGCCGGCCCGCCAATGAGGCGCTTGGCCAAACCATTGTCGACACCGCAGGCGAACTCTTTGCAGAATTGGGTTTTCAAGCGACGACCTTGGACAAGGTCGCCCAGCGAGCGAAGATATCGAAGCTCAGCATTTACAAGCACTTCGAGAACAAAGAGGCGCTGTTTGGCGCGGCCTTTGCGGCCCGCTGTCAGCAGTTAATCCCACAGGCGCTTTTTGAAGGCGTCGATGGCTCGGCCGAGGATCAGCTTATGGCGGTGGGATCATCGCTGCTTCGCACGCTGCTGCGCCCAGACGTCCGCAACGTCGAAGCCATGGTCATGGCCGACACGCCGAACCAAAAGTCGTTGAGCAAAGTCCACTACGAAGCCGGCCCCGCCCATATCGTCGCCCAAATCGAGACCCTGTTACGTCAGTTGCACGCGAAGGCGGTGCTAAACGTGCCCGATCCTCTCCGGTCCGCTCGCTTGTTTGCCGCACTTTTCAAAGGCTCCGATCTTCTGATTATTGCACGCATTGATGAGGCGAGAGCAGAGGACGATGACGAAATCGAATCCTATTGCCGGTCGGCTGTCGCCATGTTCATCGCGGCTCACGGTCGCAACGAACACGCGGGCGGATAGCCGGGACAGGCCGCGATGGACTACTCGCCTGATATTTTGAACGCGTGCGCTGACTCAGCGCGAGATCGGTGTTCGGAATGCGCCGGCACCGGAGAATGCATGGCTGGCATGTGATCATGCCCCCAGCTTGTCGAGCAAGGTCTTGGCCTCTTTCAGATCGAGCGTGTCGAAGCCCTCGGTGAACCAGCCGTAGGTCGGCGCGAGCAGGTCGTGCGCCTCGGCGCGCTTGCCCTGTTCGGCCAAAAGCCGCGCAAGCGATGTGGCGGCGCGGAGCTCCCAGGATTTGGCACCTTGCTCGCGAGACCGTTCGACGGCCTGGCGGAACGAGATTTCGGCCTCGCGGCAATCGCCTGGTTCCGCGGCAGCGCATAGGGCACCCCGGAGCCGCAGCAATTCGGCATGGCACCACTGCTCGCGGGTCCGGTTCACCTGGTCGAGGGCCCGATCGATCAGGCGCACGCCGTCGGACGCGCGATTGACGCTGCCTAGCACCTCGCCGAGCAGTCCCATCGTGTACGCCTGCGTCACCTGCGTTCCGACGGCCTGCATCCGGGCCAGGCTATCCTCGATCTGGGCGATCGCCCGCTCCCTATGGCCCTGCTTCGCCCAGAGCCATCCCTTCTGCTGGGCGGCCATGGCAGTCCAAAAGGGATACGCCTGCTCGGTCGCGAAGGTGAGCGCACGCTCGTTTTGCTCCTCGGCTTCGGCCACCTCGCGCCGGAATATTCGTAACCACGCTGCCCATGTCAGCACGTAGGCGCGGCTGAAGGGGTGCGCCAATCGCTCGGCCAAGGCAAGAGCGTCTTCCATCCGGGCCAGCGCCTGGTCGGGGTAGCCGAGTTGCCAAAGCACCGCCGACCCACGACACAGGCAAATCGGTCCGGGATCCTGGCCGTAGAGGGCGAGATGGGCTCGATGTCGCTGTGGGCGATACGATTCGGAGGCCAGCTCCAGATGTTTGCGTGCCTCCCTGAAGGCGCCGCGCCAGGAAAAGCCGACCCCCCGGGCATAATGGGCTTCGACCACCCACACGGGATCGTTACTCTGCCGGGCAAGGTCGAGCAGCCGTCCGCTCAGCTCGTGCGCCGACGTCAGTTCGGCGCGCGTGGCCGAGTAGATGGCCAGGCCGAGCAGAACCGGGAAGATATCCGCATCTTCCGGCATCAGCTCGCAAAGGCGGCGCGCGCGAGAATATACCTGCTCGACCTCGGGATTTGCGTAGCCGCTTTTGGCGGCGAGCACGCGGCCCAGCACCGTTAGCGCTGCGAGCTCGCGCCGCTGGCGCTCCGGGCCCGCAGGGAGCGTTTCGATCAGGTTCAGCGCTTTCTGCAGGTGGTTCTGGGCCTCATCGTTGGCCGAACGGTCGTTGGCGCTCTCTCCCGCGCGCTGCCAGTAGCCGATGGCCTGAAGCGAGAGGCCTGCAGCCGTATAGTGCTGAGCCACGATCTCCGGCTCGTGTTCGACGACCTCGCCGAAATGCTGCTCGAGCGCGTGGGCGATCCGGGTGTGCAGTTGCTGGCGCCGACTGCGCAGCAAGGTGGCATAGGCGGCATCTCCCACCAATGCGTGCTTGAAGGTGCACGTCGCGTGGGGCGGCCGGCCGCGCGCGATGACGAGCTCGGCGCTGATGAGCTGGTCGAGGGCGCCCTGCAGTTCCCGTTCCTCGCGCTGCGCGACAGCCGCCAGCAGCTCATAAGAGAATTCGCGGCCGATGGCGGCGCCAATCTGCGCGACCTCCCGCGCCGGCATCACCAGCCGATCGAGCCGCGCCACCAGAGAATCCTGCAGGGTTGCGGGGATCGCCAACGGTGGCAGCGGACCCGAGAGCGCGTAGCGGTCGCCTTCATCGGTCAACACGTCGGATTCGATGACCGCCTTGGTCACCTCCTCGAGGAACAGGGGCACGCCGTCTGTCTTGGCCACCATCTGCTCGAGCAGCCCGCCCGGCAGCGCCTTGCCACCGGTCAACCGCTCCACCAGCGCCGCGCCCTGCCGGCGGCTCAGGCGGTTCAGCGCGAGCGAGGTGACCCGCGGGTGGCCGATCCACCGCGGCTCGAACTCAGGGCGGAAACTGAAGATCGCCAAGACTGAAAGGCGGGGGATCTGCGGAACCAATCGGTCGAGAAGCTCCAGCGACGTTGGATCAATCCAGTGGATATCCTCGAAAACCAACAGCACGGGCTGGCGGGCCGCCAGGCCAACAAGCTGCCGGATCAGCGCCTCGAGGGTGAGCTCCTTCTGGCGCTGAGGGCTGAGGTTCAGAGGTGCGTAGCGGCTGCCCACCGGGAGCGAAAGAAACGCCGACAACAAAGGGGCGTCATCCCGGACCTTGTCTGTAGAGCGCGCCAGGAGGCGCTCCAGCTTGTCGAGTTTCACGCTCGGCGGATCGTCTGGGTGGAAGCCAGCCGCGCGGGTGAGCTGGACGATCGACGGGCGAAGGGCGCTGTTTGCGTGGAACGGCGAGCACTGGCAGCGGATGCGGATGTGCGGCCGGTCGCGCAGACGCTCGCGGAGCGCCTGAATCAGGTGCGACTTGCCGATGCCGGGCTCACCGGAGAGCAGGACCACCTGCCCCTCGCCGGACGCGGCCTTGCTCCAAAGCTCCGCGAGCAGAGCAAGCTCGTGCTCGCGCCCGACCGTGGGGGCGAGGCCGCTCGTCGCGCGCGCTTCGAACCGGGTCTCGGCGGCACTCTCGCGAAGCACTCGCCACGCGCGGATCGGGGCGTCGAACCCCTTCAGCTCGTGGAAGCCCAGGTCGGCGAACTCGAACAGCCCGCCGAGCAGTCGGCGCGTCGCGAGCGGGATCACGATCTCGCCGGGCGCCGCCAATGCCTGCAGCCGCGCCGCCAGGTTCGGCGACTCGCCGACCACCGCTTCCTCCTGCGCCGCTCCTTCGCCGATGAGATCGCCCACCACCACCAGCCCCGTAGCGATGCCGACGCGTACCGCAAGCGCCCCTTGTGCCGGGGTCGCGAGCCTTGCGATCGAATCAACGACCGCCAGCCCGGCCCGCACGGCTCGCTCTGCGTCGTCCTCATGCGCCTTTGGATAGCCAAAATACACCAGCACGCCGTCGCCCATGTATTTGGCTACAAACCCGCCAAAGCGACGCACGGCCTCCGCAACGCACTTCTGATAGGCCGCAATCACCTCCCGCAAATCCTCAGGGTCCATTTGCGCGGAGAGTGCTGTCGAGCCGACAAGGTCCGAGAACATCACGGTGACCTGGCGGCGCTCAGCGGTGTCCTTCGCGGCGTTGTCGATTGCCAGAGGCGCATCGGATGAAAGCGGCGTCGGTGCGCCTGCTTGAGCGCGCAAGGCTGCGATGGCGTCGAGCAGCTTACGACGGTGTCCGACAAATCCGACGCCAAGATCCTTCAAATCCTCGGCCGTCAATATCGGCAGGATCGTCTCGTCGATCTTATTCTCGCGGAAGGCGTCCTCATACTGTTCGAGGTCAAGCCTCCGCAGCCAACCTCCGACGTCCATGGCGGCGCCCCTGGCTTACCCACCCACCGCATGATCCACCAGGGGAGACAGCCTGTCTAGGAGCAGGTTTTGAATGACCGGTTTGGGTCAAACGCGGACATCATGCCGCCTGAGCCAGGCCACAGCGATGAGCAGCCCCAGCCTGCCATTCCAACCCACACCGCTTTCTGCTTGAATACCCCCTCACCCAGCCACGGAGCCCACCCCATCACCACCGACC